>NZ_JBXUOV010000028.1:0-45754 GCF_057196585.1 Micromonospora sp. ATLC20 | reverse complement strand
GCGCGGCGGCGACCGCGCCGGCCCACGGCGCCCAGGTGCGCGCGGCGCCGTGCCGGACCCGGTCCACTGCGAGCGCGAGCAGCACCCCGAGCACCGGTACGCAGACCAGCGCGAACCGCGCCGGCACCACCAGGTCCAGCAGCGGCACGCCGGCGAGCAGGCGGTACGGGCCGGGCAGCCCGGTGTCGTGCCGGTTCACCACCACCGGGGAGCCGAGCGACAGCAGCGCGAACAGCAGGCCGCACGCGGCGAGCGCGCGCACCAGCGGCCGCCGCCACAGCCGCACCACCACGAGGACGGCCAGCAGCGGCAGGAACGGGCCGAAGAACGAGTTCTGCTCGGTCGGGTTCGGCGACAGCAGCCCGGCCCGGTGGGCGTCCCCGGCGACCGTCTGCCGGGCGGTGGCGGCGAACGAGACCACGTCCAGCCGGTAGCCCTCGGTGTGGAACGGCATCCCCCGGTAGTGGCCCGGGCCGGCGAACTGGAACCACAGCGGGTACGCCAGCAGCACGCCCGCCACCAGTGCGCCGACGCCCAGCCGGCGGGCCACCACCGGCGCCAGGCGGCGGGCGGCGGCCCGGTCGGCGAGCGCGTACGCCCCGGCGAACACCCCGGCTGCCAGCGCCAGGAAGACAAGCACCTCCTCGCCGAGGAACACCTGGTACGCGACTGCGAGCCCGAGCAGCACGCCGTCGCGGCGGACCCGGTCGGTGGCCGGGCGGAACACCAGCGCGAGGATCACCGGCACCAGGAACTGGGCGGCCATGTGCAGGTGCGCCCCGGCCTGCGCCACCATGCCCGGGGCGAAGCCGCAGAACAGGCCGCCCACCGCGGCGGCGGACCGGGAGCGGACCAGCCGGCGGGCGAGCAGCGCGTACCAGGCGGTGGCGGTGCCGGCGAGGCTGAGCGTCACGGCGACGAGGAAGGCCGCCTGGGAGCCGAAGACGACTGTGACCGGGGTGAGCGGCACGCCCAGCCCGAGCACCGACGTGTTCGCCATCAGGTTCACCCCGTCCGGGGCGTTCAGCGCGCCGCTGTACAGCGGGTTCTCGCCGCCGGTGACCGCGCGGGCGGCCCGGGCCAGCATCCACTCGAACAGCATCTGGTCGCCGGCCTGGTGGAACAGCCGTTCCGGCCGGCGCCACTGGCCGGTGGTGAGCAGCACGGCCAGGCCGAGGTAGCCGGTCACCACCAGCACGTCGACCGGGCGGGGCCGGCGGCGGCGGGGCGCGGGGGCGGGGACCGCCGGTTCGGTCAGGCGGACCGGCTGGTCAGTTTCCGCACGTCCCACAGCCACACGTCCAGCTCCTGCCGTCCGGGGCCGACCAGCTGCTCCACGGTGCGGCGCAGCGGCTCGGCGTTCTGCTCGTCGCGCGGCAGCACCACCACCGCCGCGTTCCAGTGCCGCAGCTCGTCCAGGTAGCGGCGCCGCTGGCGGTCGTCCAGCTTCGGCATGCGGCCGGTGGACGATACCTCCCGCAGCATCTCGCCGATGCCGCTGGGGCGGCCGCCGAAGCGTCCGGGATCGCCGGTGACGCCGTTGCGCGGCGCGAGGAAGTAGCCGCCGGGGATCTTGAAGTCGAGGTTGGTGCTGGCCGCCCAGCGCATCGGGTCGGTGTTGCCCATCGCGGGCACCGGCACGGACACGAGCGTCTGATCCGGCCCGACGTACTTGCGCCACCGGTCGGCGGTGATGAACTCCGGCACCGGCTCCCGGGTGGTGACCTGCAACGGCATCGGCGCGATCGGCAGCAGCGCGAGGACCAGGCCCGCGGCGGTGAGCCTGCGGGCGGTCCGCCGGTCCACGCCGCGCAGCGCCCAGGCGCGCCGGACCGCGTACGCGAGCAGGATCGCCACCGTCACGCCGGTGATCAGGCCGAAGCGGGTCGGGACCACGGCGTCGAGCAGCGGCAGCCGTACCAGCAGCTCCCACGGGCCGGTGGCGATCTCCCGGTCCCACCAGGAGATCCGCTCGCCGAGGGAGAGCACGGCGAAGAACAGCCCGGTGGCGGCGAGCGCGCGGACGATCACGTCCCGCCGCAGCCACACCACGATGCCGACGACGAGCAGCGACAGGCTCCAGCCGAAGAACGCGTTCTCCTCCGAGTAGTTCGGCGCGAGGTTGACGTTGGCGCGTTCGTTGCCGCCGAACGTGGGCGAGCCGGGGGCGAAGAACGCGGCGATGTCGTTGCCGTAGTCGCGCACCGCGTCGCTGAGCCCGTGGTACGCCATCGGGCCGGCGAACTGCACCCACAGCGGGTACGCCAGCAGCGCCCCGGCCAGCGCCGCGCAGACCGCCAGCCCGGCGCCGAGCGGCCGCCACGCGGTGCTCCACCGCTCCCGCTGCTGCACCACCACGGCGATCAGGAACACGCCCAGCGCGAGCGCGGTGAAGAGCAGGATCTCCTCGTTGATGAACGCCTGCGCGGTGACCAGCAGCGCCAGCAGCACGCCGTCGCGGACCGGCCGGGTCGAGCGGGTCAGCACCAGCACCCGCCACACGATGAACGGCAGCAGGAACTGGCTGATGATGTTCGGGTGCCAGTTGGCGTGCGACAGCATGGCCGGTGAGAAGCCGCAGAACCAGGCCGCCACGGCGGCGGCCGGGCGGTGCCGGATCAGGTGCCGGGACAGCACCCGGTACCAGGCGGCGGCGGTGCCGGCCAGGCCGAGCGTGACCAGCGTGACGAACGAGACCGCCGGTCCGAACAGGAGGGTCACCGGCACCATCGGGATGCCGAGCGCCAGGATGGCGGTGTTCGCCATCAGGTTGACGCCGTCGGGGTAGTTGAACTGCTCGGTGAAGAACGGGAACTCGCCGTGCAGCACCACCCGCACCGAGTGGGCGAGGAAGAACTGCACCTGCGCCGGGTCGCTGCTGTAGAGCGCGGCCACCCGTCCGGCCGGGTCGACCCAGATGCCGCTGGTGACCCAGATCGCGGCGAGCAGGAATCCGCCGTACACGGTGAGGTCGATCCGGCGGCGCGTCCACCGCCACCGGCGCGCGCGCCGTGCGCCCGGCGCCTCCGGCTCGGCCGGCGCTTCGGGCGGGGTGGTGGTCGCCGGCTCCGGCTCGGCGGTGATGGTGACCGATGGTGGGTCCAGGGTGACGGCGCGGTGGCCCGTCGGGGCGGCGGCGTCCGGCGTCGAGGCGCCGCGGGTCTCGGCAGGCGTCACAGTCGGCGGAGTCTACCGGAGCCGGATATTGGTACCCGAATCGCCCGTCACGTTCCGCAGTGGCCGATCGGCCGAAAGGGTGAGCCGGGCGCGGCCGGGTGACCGGTCGTCTCGTACCATGTGGGCTTCCGACCGACGACCGGCGAGGGGATCAGGGTGCTTTCAGCCCGCCGAGGCGCTACGACGGGCATCGCGCTGGCAGCTCTGCTGCTGGTCACGGCCGGTTGCGGACCGGTCGCCGAACGGCGGCCGGCGGACCTGCGGGTCGGCTACGACAGCCTGGACGGCACCCTCGCGGTGTGGCCGCCGCGCGGCAGCCTGGCCCGCGACGCCGAGGCTACCGCCGCGATCACGACAGCGGTACGCGACTGGCGCTCCCCGGTGGACGACCGGGTGCACGTGCCCACGTCCGGCATCCTCTTCTCCGGTCAGGTCGCCGGGTCGGCGCTCGCGCTCGTCGCCGCCGACGTGCCCGGCGAGTCGGCCTCCTGGCTGCTGCAACTCGACCGGGACGGGCAGCGCTGGCGGGTCGTCCACGCCACCGAGTACACCGACCCCGGCTACCTGGTCTACTCCGACGTGCTGCCGGTGCGGGAGCCGTCCGGCCGCCGCTACCTCACCTCGGCCCGCGTCGAACGCCTGACCGGGCCCGACGGCAAGGTGCTCGGCGGCACCGACGGCGTCAGCGACCCGGTCGCCGTACCGGCCTGCCGGGCCGTCGAACTGACCGCGACGCTGCGGGCCACACCGTCGCTGCCGCGCGGCAAGGCCGCGGACCGCGTCCTCGACCTGGGTACGGCCACCGAAGCACCCCGCTACCCCCTGGTACGCGACGAGACGGGCGCCGGCAAGCGCGCGCTGACCGGGCTGGACACCTGTGTGCTCGCCGGTGAGCGGGGCCCGTTCGGCAGTGTGCCGCGCCGCATCGGCGACCGGGAGGCGCCCCGCTCCGCGCCGGAGTCCTGGCCGATGGCGAAGATCGCGACGCGTTCGCTCGGTTCGGTGGCCCTCGGTGACGGGGAGCCGGGCGAGTTGGAGCAGCTCAGCTGGGAGACCCCGGGCGCGACCATGACGGCGGTGGTCTACCGGCCGGCCGACGGCGGCACCCCGGTGGTCTCCCCCGCCGACCGGTCCACCACGCTTCAGGCGTACCACCTGCCGATGCCGGGCCGGCCGCTGGCGGTGCTGTCCTGGCGTACCCGGGACGCCTCGTTCTCCGCACCGCCCGGCACGACGCGCCTGGTGGACCGTCCCGGCCTGGTGGTGGTCGAGCACACCGACGCCAGGCAGACGTTCAGCCTGGCCGGCACCGAGAAAACGTGGTACCGCTCCCTCCCCACCCCCTGACCCGCGTCCCGCCCCGCGCGTTGTCCCGGCCCCGCCTCGCGCGTTGGCCCGCTCCCGTCGATCATGAACTTGACGGCGACAAACCGGACACCCCACACCGCCAACCTCATGATCACCCACCCTGCTCGGTGATCAAGGAGTTTGTGCCATCCGGAGGGCCCTCCACGCACCCGAACTCCTTGGTCAACAGGACGGAGCCAGGCGGGGCGGGGCTGGCTCGGCTCGGCTCGGCTCGGCGATCTTGCAGTTGGGGCCCCGCTGAACAGGGCATAACCGGCAATCTGGGGGCCGGAAGTGCAAGATCGACGAGGTCGGGGCGGGCTGAGGGCTGGGTGGGCTAAAGGCGGGTCAGCCGCATGCCCAGGTAGGGGGTTTGGGCTGGGCCGGGGCGGGAGGTGCCGTCGGGGCGCCAGCCGTGGCGGGTATAGAACGCGCGAGCCCGGGTGTTGCGCTTCCACACCTCCAGCACGCCCAGCGCCAGTCCTTCGTCCTGGAGGTGCCGTACGAACAGCGCGTACAGCGCACTCCCCACGCCTCGTCCCCACATCTCCGGGTCGACGTGGATCTGGTAGAGCTGCGCCGTCGTGCGTGGATCCAGGCCGGACGAGGGCGGCGGTCCCATGGCCAGCACGCCGGCCACTGCACCGTCCACGATGGCGACTCGCACCTGCTTGTGCGCCGAGGTGATCGCCGCCGCCCAGCCCTCCCGCTGCTCCCGGGCCGGCTCCGGGGTGAGGATCTCCCCGACCGGCAGCCCGCCGGCCCCGTAGTAGGCGACCCGCGCCCGGCTGTGCAGCCCGACGATCCCCGAGAGATCCCCCGGCACCGCCTCGCGTATCTCCACGAGGCCCTCCTTCCACGTCAGGCCCCGCGATCTTGCGATTGCGGCCCTCCCTGATCGGGCGAAACCGACATCAGGAGGGCCGCAAGTGCAAGATCGACGAGGCGGGCTGGACGGAGGCAGGCTCAGCTCTGGGCTCGGGCTCCGTTCGTGGCCGGGTCCACCGGGGCGGCGTCCAGGCCGGAGATCCAGCCGGTGACGTCGCGCGCCACGTCCTGCGCGGTCAGCCGCAGGTCGGCCAGGATCTGCGCGCGGCTGCCGTGCGGGTGCCAGTCGGCCGGTACGCCCATGTCCTTGACCGGTACGCGGACGTCGGCGTCGCGCATCGCCTGGGCCAGCGCGGAACCGACGCCACCGATGCGTACGCCGTCCTCCACGGTGACCACGAGCCGGTGCGCGGACGCCAGCTCGACCAGCTCGGCCGGCACCGGGCGCACCCAGCGCGGGTCGACCACAGTCACGCCGTAGCCCTGCTCGGCGACCCGGGCGGCGACCTCCACGCCGAGGCCGGCGAACGAGCCGACCGCTACCAGCAGCACGTCGGTACGCGCCGACTCGGCCAGCACGTCGACCGGGCCGACCCGGCGTACGGCCGGCAGGTCGGCGGCGACGGTGCCGGTCGGGAAGCGCAGGATGGTCGGGCCGTCGTCGACGGCGACCGCCTCGCGCAGCTCCTCGCGCAGCGTGGCCGAGTCGCGGGGCGCGGCGATCCGCAGGCCGGGCACCACACCGAAGACCGACATGTCCCAGATGCCGTAGTGGCTGGGCCCGTCCGGACCGGTGATGCCGGCCCGGTCCAGCACGAACGTGACGGGCAGCTTGTGCATGGCCACGTCCAGCAGGACCTGGTCGAACGCGCGGTTGAGGAACGTGGCGTAGACCGCGACGACCGGGTGCAGCCCGCCCATGGCGAGGCCGGCGGCGGAGGTGGCGGCGTGCTGCTCGGCGATGCCCACGTCGTACACCCGCTCCGGGTACTTGCGGGCGAGCGTGGCGATGCCAGTGGGCTCGGCCATGGCGGCGGTGATGCCGACCACGTCGGGGCGCTCGTCGGCGATCGCGACCAGCTCGTCGGCGAAGACGTTCGTCCACTTCACCGACGGCACGGCGAGCAGCTTGCCGGTCTCGGCGTCGAACGCGCCGGGGCCGTGCAGGCAGTCGGCCTCGTCGTCCTCGGCGGGACGGTAGCCGTAGCCCTTGCGGGTGACCGCGTGCACGATCACCGGGCCGCCGAAGTTCTTCGCGGCGCGCAGTGCCGCCTCGACGGCCGGTACGTCGTGGCCGTCGACCGGGCCGACGTACTTGATGCCGAGGTCCTCGAACATGGCCTGCGGGGCGACCGCGTCCTTGATGCCCTTCTTGACCGCGTGCAGCACCTCGTACATCGGCTTGCCGACGAACGGGGTGTTGCCCAGCGCGTCCTTGACCGTGTCGAGCACCTTCTCGTAGCCGGGGTTGAGCCGCAGCGACGACAGGTGGTCGGCGAGGCCGCCGATGGTCGGCGAGTAGGACCGGCCGTTGTCGTTGACGACGATCACCAGCGGGTTGCCGGCGGTGGCGATGTTGTTCAGCGCCTCCCAGCACATGCCGCCGGTGAGCGCGCCGTCGCCCACCACGGCGACCACTGAGCGCTTCTCGCCGCGCAGCGCGTACGCCTTCGCGAGGCCGTCGGCGTACGACAGGGCGGTGGAGGCGTGCGAGTTCTCGATCAGGTCGTGCTCGCTCTCCGCCTGGCTGGGGTAGCCGGAGAGGCCACCGCGCTGGCGGAGCTTGTCGAAGCCCTCCTGCCGGCCGGTGAGGATCTTGTGCACGTACGCCTGGTGACCGGTGTCGAAGAGGAGCCGGTCACGCGGGGAGTCGAAGACCCGGTGCATCGCCAGGGTCAGCTCGACCACACCGAGGTTGGGGCCGACGTGGCCGCCGGTGCGGGAGACCTTGGCGATCAGGAAGTCACGGATCTCGGCGGCGAGGATGTCCAGCTGCTCGGCGGTCATCCGCTTCACGTCCTGCGGGCCGCGGACGGTGCCCAGCAGCCGACCGTGGTTGGCCGTGCCCTCTTCAACACTCATGACCGGAGAGTCTATCGGCCGCGGAACAGTCCGCAGCCCGGCCGTGCATCGACCCAGGTCAGGCGTCGACCACCAGCCGCCGGGGCGCGGGTGGGCGGGGTGCTGTGGCGGACGGGCCCGCCGGCGTCCAGGAGCCGAGCACGGCGGCCCGGGACGCCCCGGTCACCGAGGGCACCGCGCCTGGCAGCCCGTGCCAGGACAGCCAGCCGAGCAGCGCGAACGCGTACGCCTCCTTGGCCTGGGCCGGTACGCCCAGCTCGTCGGTGGTGCGCAGCCGCCAGCGTCCCGCGCCCAGCGCGGCCAGCCGCGCCCGGAGTGTGGGATTGCGCACTCCCCCGCCGGCGGCCACCACCTCGGTGACCCGGTGCCGGTCGCAGGCGTCGGCCACCGTGCGGGCGGTCAGCTCGGTGAGCGTGGCCAGCACGTCGTCGGCGGCCACCGGCTCGCCCAGCCCGCTCAGCGCGGCGTCCAGGTAGCCGCCGTGGAACAGCTCCTTACCCGTCGACTTGGGCGGCGGCGCGGCGTAGTACGGCTCGGCGAGCAGCCGGGCCAGCAGCGCCTCGTGCACCCGCCCGGCCGCGGCGCGGGCCCCGTCGACGTCGCAGGGCCGGTCCAGGAACCGCCGGGCTGCGGCGTCCAGCAGCGCGTTGGCCGGGCCCACGTCGTACCCGAGGACCGGCGTGCCGGGCGCGACCACGGTGAGGTTCGCGATCCCGCCGAGGTTCAACGCGGCGCGGGGTGCAGCACCAGCGGCCGGGTCGAGCAGCAGCGCGTCGAACGCCGGGACCAGCGGCGCGCCCTGGCCGCCGGCGGCGACGTCCGCCGAGCGCAGGTCGTGCAGCACCGGTATGCCCACCCGGGCGGCCACCCGGGCCGGCGCGCCGAGCTGGAGCGTGCCGCGCACCCGGCCGTCCTCGACCCAGTGGAAGACCGTCTGCCCGGGCGACACGACCGCGTCGGCGGTGCCCCCGGCCAGCTCGACGCCGGCCGCGGCCGCCTCGGCGAACACCTCGCCGAGCCGGTTGTCCAGCCGGCAGACCGCCTCGATCGTGGTGGCCGCCGGGGGCAGCAGCGCGCCGATCTCGGCCCGCAGGTCGTCCGGGTACGCCAGTTCCCGGTGCCCGAGCGGCCGCAGCCGCAGCGTGTCGCCGTCGGCGGTGAACTCGGCGGCCACCACGTCCACCCCGTCGTAGGACGTGCCCGACATCAGCCCGACGATCTTCATCGGGTCAGGCTAGCCAGGCAGGAACAGGCCCACCAGCTCCACGTGCTGGGTCATCGGGAACAGGTCGAAGCCGCGCAGCGCGGCCAGCCGCCAGCCCGCCTCGGTGAACGTGCGCACGTCCCGGGCGAACGCGGCCGGGTCGCAGGCCACGTAGGCGACAGCGCGCGGCCCGGCGCCCGCCACCGCACGCACCACCGGCGCGCCCGCGCCGGAGCGCGGCGGGTCGAGCACCACCAGGTCGACCGGTCCGGTGATCCGGCGCCGGGACAGCGCCGCCTCCACCCGCGCGGCGACCACCTCGACGGCGCGCAGGTCGGCCAGGTTCTGCCGGGCCGCGGCCACCCCGTCCGGCGCCGACTCGACGAGCGTCACCCGGGCCCCGTCGACCCGTTCGGCGAGCGCGGCGGCGAACAGGCCGGCCCCGCCGTACAGGTCCCAGGCCGTCTCGCCCGGCTGCGGGTCGAGCAGGTCGAGGACCGCGCCGGTCAGCGCGTCCGCCGCGGCCGGGTGCACCTGCCAGAACCCGGAGGCGGGCAGCGTGAAGGACCGCCCGGCCGCCGTCTCCCGGACCCGCTCCGGCCCGCTCACCGCCGTCGGAACCCCATCGGTGTACGCGACCACGGCGACGTCCCCGCCGGTGCTGGCGACCGTCTCCACCGCGTCGGCGTCGGGCCAGCGGGCACCGGTGGGCGGGAGCACCGGCAGGTCCTGGATCGCCGGGTGCGCGATCAGGCACCTGTCGATCGGCACGACCTCGTGCGAGCGGTGCTTGAGCAGCCCGGCCCGCCCGGCCGCGTCGACCGCGTAGCGGACCCGGGAGCGCCAGCCCAGCGGCCCGCCGGGCAGCGCCTCGACGTGGACGCCGAGCGCGTCGATCTGCTCCGCGGTGAGGCCGCCCAGCCGGGTGAGCTGCTCGCGCACCACGGAGAGCTTCCAGTCGAGCTGGGCGGCCGGGGCGACGTGCTGGAGGTCGCAGCCGCCGCACCGGCCCGGCCGGGCGTACGGGCACGGCGGGGTGACCCGGTCCGGCGAGGCGTCCAGGATCTCCACCGCGTCGGCGCGGGCGAAGCCCCGGTGCAGCTCGGTCACCTCGGCGATCACCCGCTCGCCGGGCAGCGCGTGCCGGACGAAGACCACCTGGCCGCCGACGCGGGCCACGCAGTGCCCGCCCGGCGCGACCGCGTCGACTGTCAGCTCGACCCGCTCGGCCTCCTCCAGCCCGGGCCGCTGCGCCGCCGGCACAGGAACGGGACGCTCGTCGGCGCTCACGACCGCTCCTCCCGTTCGGCAGAGGGCGCGGACGGCGTGGACGCCACCGGCGGCGGCAGCGTGCTCTGCGGCGCCACCCGGGGGCCACGCGCCGGTCCCCGGCTCAGCGTGGCGTCCAGCCGGTCCAGGTTCTTGCTGGCGGTGGACGCGAGCTGCCACGGCACGCTGGTCACCATCACGCCCGGCTCGAACAGCAGCCGCCCCTTGAGCCGCAGCGCGCTCTGGTTGTGCAGAAGGTTCTCCCACCAGCGGCCCACCACGTACTCGGGGATGAAGACGGTGACCACGTCGCGCGGCGACTCCCGGCGCACCGACGCGACGAAGTTGAGGATCGGGCGGGTGATCTCCCGGTACGGGGAGTCGATCACGGTGAGCGGCACCGGCAGCTCGCGGCGCTCCCAGTCGGCCTGGAGATCGCGGGTGTCCTGCTCGTCCACGTTCACGGTGACGGCGGTGAGCGTGTCCGGCCGGGTGGCCCGGGCGTACGCGACGGCCCGCAGCGTCGGCTTGTGCAGCTTGCTGACCAGCACGATGGCGTGGTTGCGGGCGGGCAGGACGCCGCGCTGCTCGGTCGGTTCCAGTTCCTCGGCGATCCGGTCGTAGTGGCGGCGGATGCCGAGCATCACCACGTACATCACGGCCATCGCGACGATCGCGATCCACGCCCCGAGCAGGAACTTCGTGGCCAGCACGATGATCAGCACGACGCCGGTCATGACCATGCCGAACGTGTTGATCGCCCGGGAGCGGATCATCCGCCGGCGCGCCTCCGGGTCGCGCTCGCGGCGCAGGTGCCGGTTCCAGTGCCGGATCATGCCGGCCTGAGAGAGCGTGAACGAGACGAACACCCCGACGATGTAGAGCTGGATGAGCTTCGTCACCTCGGCCTGGAAACCGACGATCAGCACGATCGCGAAGACGGCCAGGAAGAGGATGCCGTTGGAGAACGCCAGCCGGTCGCCGCGGGTGTGCAGCTGGCGGGGCAGGTAGCGGTCCTGCGCGAGGATCGAGCCGAGCACCGGGAAGCCGTTGAAGGCGGTGTTGGCGGCCAGGAACAGGATCAGCGCGGTCATCCCGGCGACCACGTAGAGCAGCACCGAGCCGCCGCCGAACACGGTCTCGCCGAGCTGGGTGGTGACCGTCTTCTGCACGTACCCGTCCGGGCCGGAGACGATCTGCCTGCCCGGGTCCTCGACGAACTGCAGGCCGGTGAGGCGGGCCAGCCAGATGATGCCGACCAGCATCGCCACCGCGATGCCGCCGAGCAGCAGCAGCGTGGTCGCCGCGTTCTTCGACTTCGGGCTCTTGAACGCCGGTACGCCGTTGGAGATCGCCTCCACGCCGGTGAGCGCGGCGCAGCCGGAGGAGAACGTGCGCAGCAGCAGGAACACCAGCGCGAACCCGGTGACGCTGTGCTCGGCCTGGATCTCCAGGCCGGCGCTCGGCGCACGCAGGTCGTCGCCGAGCACGAAGATGCGGACCAGCCCGGTCAGCAGCATGCCGCCGATCACGATCACGAAGCCGTACGTGGGGACGGCGAAGGCGGTGCCGGACTCGCGCAGGCCGCGCAGGTTGATCGCGGTGAGCAGCACCACCGCGCTGACCGCGATGAGCACCTTGTGGGTCGCCACGAACGGCACCACCGAGCCGAGGTTCGCCACGCCGGAGGAGACCGAGACGGCGACCGTGAGCACGTAGTCGACGAGCAGCGCGCTCGCCACCGCCAGGCCGGCCTTGGGACCGAGGTTGACCGTCGCCACCTCGTAGTCGCCGCCGCCGGAGGGGTAGGCGTGCACGTTCTGCCGGTAGCTCGCCACCACGGTCAGCATGACCACGACGACCGCGAGCGCCACCCATGGCGAGAAGAAGAACGCCGAGGCTCCGGCGATGGACAGCGTCAGGAGGATCTCGTCCGGGGCGTACGCCACGCTGGAGAGCGCATCCGAGGCGAAGACCGGCAGCGCGATGCGCTTCGGCAGCAGGGTGTGCTGGAGGCGGTCGGACCGGAACGGTCGACCGAGGAGGAGTCGCTTCAGCAGCGAGGTGGGTCGGGCCACAACCGCCAAGCGTACGACCAACGGGTCCGGGGCGCGGGGGTGGTCGATCTCCCCCGCGTGCGGCCGCGCGGTACGGTTCGGTCCCCCGTCCCGTGGGGGGACGTGGCAGGCTCGCAGGCGACGGGTCGGCGGGCGGCGCCGTGGGAGGAGCGGACACCGTGCATGTGGTGATCATGGGCTGCGGCCGGGTCGGATCGACCCTGGCCCACAGCCTGGAGTCGCGTGGGCACTCGGTGGCGGTGATCGACCAGGACGCGGACGCGTTCCGCCGTCTCGGGCCGGACTTCGCCGGCATCACGGTCACCGGTGCGGGCTTCGACGGCGAGGTGCTGCGCCAGGCCGGCATCGAGCGGGCCGACGCGTTCGCGGCGGTGTCCAGCGGCGACAACTCCAACATCATCTCGGCTCGGCTGGCGCGGGAGACGTTCGGCGTGTCCCGGGTCGCGGCCCGCATCTACGACCAGCGCCGCGCCCAGGTCTACGAGCGGCTCGGCATCCCGACCGTGGCGACCGTCCGGTGGACCGCCGACCGGATGCTGCGCCACCTGGTCCCCGAGGGCAACGTGGAGATCTTCCGCGACCCGACGAGCACCGTCTCGATCATCGAGGTGCCGGTGCACAAGGAATGGATCGGCCGGCCGCTGCGGCAGCTGGAGCAGGCCGTCGGCGCCCGGGTGGCCTACCTGAACCGGTTCGGGATCGGCACCCTGCCCACCGCCTCCACGGTGATCCAGGAGGGCGATCAGGTCTACATGCTGGTGACCGACGACATCAACGGCCCGGTCACGTCGGTGGCGGCGGCGCCGCCGGAAGGGGGGCACTGAGCCATGCGGATCGCCATCGCCGGCGCCGGCAACGTGGGCCGCTCGATCGCCCAGGAGCTGATCGACAACGGCCACCAGGTGATGCTGATCGAGCGGCAGCCGAAGATGCTGCGGCCCGACCGGGTGCCGGCCGCCGACTGGGTGCTCGCCGACGCGTGCGAGCTGGCCAGCCTGGAGGAGGCCGACGTGGCCGGGTGCGACGTGGTCGTGGCCGCCACCGGCGACGACAAGGTCAACCTGGTGGTGTCGCTGCTGGCCAAGACCGAGTTCGCGGTGCCCCGCGTGGTCGCCCGGGTCAACCGGGCGGAGAACGAGTGGCTGTTCACCGAGCAGTGGGGCGTGGACGTCGCGGTGAGCAAGCCGCGGGTGATGGCGGCGCTGGTCGAGGAGGCGGTCACCGTCGGCGACCTGGTCCGGCTGATGACGTTCCGTCAGGGCGAGGCGAACCTGGTCGAGATCACGCTGCCGCCGACAGCGCCCTACGTGGGGCAGCCGATCCACGCGGTGCCGATCCCCCGGGACGCGGCGCTGGTGGCGATCGTGCGCGGCAAGCGGGTGCTGGTGCCCACCCCGGACGACCCGATCGAGGCCGGCGACGAGCTGGTGTTCGTCTGCACCGCGGCGGTGGAGGACGACGTGCGCGCGGTGATCCTCGGCCCGGCCAGCGCGGACCGGCACCGCGACCGCGCCTGAGGCGGGGTCAGGAGCCGGGTAGCGGGGTGGGTGCGGTCTCCCGGGTGACCCGGCGCACCACCCACACCGTGATCAGCAGCAGCAGCGCGTACGGCGGGTAGCCCAGGGCGAGCCGGGCCACGCCGAGCGCGGTGTCCTGGTGTGCCAGGTAGAGCCCGGCCTGTACGCCGACCTTGGCCAGCCACACCACGCCCCAGAGCACGGTGAGCTGGGTGAAGGTGCGGACCAGCTTGGGGTCGTCGCGCCACTCGGAGCGGCCCTTGGCGACCAGCACCGACCAGATCCAGCCGACCAGCGGCTGCCGGATCGCGGCCGACAGCAGCAGCGCCAGGCCGTACCCGATGCCGTAGAGAATGCCCGGCAGGTAGAAGTCGCGCTCGTCGCCGGTGCGCAGCGCCAGCAGCGCGCCGATGCCGACGCCGAACAGCCCGTTGACGGCGTGCCGCACCGGCTTGCGCTGGGCCAGCCGCAGCCCGGCGATCAGCAGCGCCACCGCCACCGAGGCGTACACGGCGGGGCGCAGCTCGCCGATCACGTTGGCGATCACGAAGACCACCACCGGGATGCTCGACTCGACCAGCCCGCGCCATCCGCCGAGCTGGTCGGCCATCTGCTCGGCGAGGCTGGGCAGCCGCTCCTCGTCCTGCGGGCCGAGGCCCGACGGGGTGTGCTGCTGTCCGGTCGTCACTTCGGCGACTCCAGCTCGTAGTACGGGTTGTAGATCACCTTGCGGTCGTCACGCACCGCCACCCGGCCGCGCGCGGTCAGGTGCCGGCCCGGCTCGATCCCGGCGATGTGCCGGCGGCCCAGCCAGACCAGCGTCACCACGTCGTTGCCGTCGTAGAGGTCGGCCTCCAGCGTGGGCAGGTTCGTGCGGGGCGTGTAGACGACGGTACGCAGCCTTCCGGCCACCGACACCACCTGACCCCTGTTGCACTGGTGGGCGGGCGTGCCGCCGGACTCGGCGCTCTCCCGGCGCAGCTCCTGCGCCTCGATCTCGGCCTCGCTCGCGGTGAGCCGGTGCAGGAGCCGCCGCAGCGACCCCCGGCTCTCGTCGGTCGTCATGACCTCCGCGTCACCCTCTCCACAGCGGGGCCCCGCGGGCGGCGGAACCGTCCCGCCAGCGTACGCCGGTGTGGCCCGCCGGCGGGAGCGGCGTGTCGCGCGTAGCGCCGCCGGCGAACCGGACACGGCGCGGGCCGGGCGCGGAGCGGCGCCGGGCCCGGGCACGTGTGGCTCAGACCTCCTGCTGGTCGGCGGCCTGCTGCTCGGCGACCTCGCGGGGCAGCCGCAGCGGCAGCGGCTCGCGCACCGGCTTGGCCTCCTGGCCGCGGTCGACGACCAGGCCGTCCAGGCAGGCCGCGAGCGGGCCGGCGGCGGCCGGGTCGGTGGCGGCCGCGCCCTGGAAGACGCCGCGCACCATCCAGCGCGGGCCGTCGATGCCGACGAACCGCAGGTCGGTCGGCCCGTCCGGGGTAACCACGCGGGCGCGCAGCTCGGGCCCGTGCTCGCCCTCGACCTCCCGGGCGGTCGCGCCGTCGTTCACGAGCGACTGGCGGATCTCCTCGCGCACCTCGTCCCAGATGCCCTCGGACCGGGGCGCGGCGAAGACGCCGAGCTGGAGCGCGTTCTGCCCGTGCACGAGCACGACCTGCTGGATCACGCCCTGCGGGTCGGCCTGGACCCGCACCTCGACGTCCGGCACCGCCGGGATCTGCAGGCTGCCCAGGTCGAGGCGAGGCGCGTCCGGCGCCTCGCTGACGTCGTACGGGCCGCGGTCCGGCGCCGACGGGGTCTCCTCGGCGTCGAGGACCCCATTGTCACGCGCCTCGTCGGCCCGCTTCCGGGAGAAGATCACTGCGCCCACCCTCCGCTGTTCACACTCACCCTGCCACCTCTTCGCTCTGCCCGCCGGACGGCGCCGGGACCAGCCCGGCGTGCCCGCCGGTGGATCCGTGCCCGCCGGTGCCACGCCGGGACCCGGGCAGCTCGGCCACCGGCCGGAACTCGGCCCGGGCGACCCGCTGGACCACGAGCTGCGCGATGCGGTCACCCCGGCTGATCCTGGCCGGTGTGTCCCGGTCGTGGTTGATCAGGTTGACCAGGATCTCACCCCGGTAGCCGGCGTCGACCGTACCGGGCGCGTTGAGCACCGTCACGCCGAGTCTGGCCGCGAGTCCGGATCTGGGGTGCACCAGCCCGACGTAGCCGTCCGGCAGCGCCACCGCCACGCCGGTGGGGACCAGGGCCCGGCCGCCGGGGGGCAGCTCGACGTCCGCGGCGGCCACCAGGTCCGCCCCGGCGTCGCCGGGATGGGCGTACGCCGGCAGTGGCAGCTCCGGGTCGAGCAGCCGCACGGGCACGGGTACGACGTCTGTCACGGTCATCCTCTTCCGTCCGGTCCTGCGGGGTGCCCCTGCCATCCTGCCGGTTGCCGGGCCGCCCGCGCGCCGTACCCTCGTCTGTGTGCGTCAGTCGTCATCTCCGGCCGCCCCGACGGCCACCGCCGCGCCGTACGCGGAGCGCCTCGGGCTGCCCTGGTGGGCCTGGCCGGCCGGGCTGGCCGCGGCCGTCCTGCTCGCGGTCGAGCTGTGGATGGGCGCGACCGGGGCACGCGCCTGGCTGCCGTTCGTCCTGCTGATCCCCGCCGCCGTGGCCGGCCTGTGGTGGCTGGGCCGGATCCGGGTCGAGGTGCGTGACGGCGAGCTGCGGGTGGACGACGCCCACCTGCCGGTGCGGTACGTCGCGGACGTGGTGCCGCTGGACGCGGCCGGCCGGCGCGAGGTGCTCGGTGTCGGCTCCGACCCGCTGGCCTTCGTGGTGCAGCGGCCGTGGATCGGCGGCGCGGTGCAGGTGGTGCTGGACGACCCGGCCGACCCGACCCCGTTCTGGGTGGTCAGCACCCGGCATCCGGTCCAGCTGGCGACCGCCCTGCTGGCCGCCCGCGACGCGGCCTGACGGCCCGGCCCGGCGCTGCCGCCGAGGCTCGGCGCAGCCGGTCAGGACGGCTTGTCCGGGAGGGCCCGCGCGGTACGCCGCAGGTCCTTGCGCAGCTGCTCGCCGAGCGCGCGGGTGGCCCGGCGGTTGAGGTAGCCGGCCACGGCGGCGCCGGTCAGGAACGGCCCGAGCGTGGTGAGGTTGCGCCCGAAGCGACGCATCAGGCTGTCGCGTAGTTCGCGGCGGGCGGCGGTGCCGAGCACCGCGCTGACCCCGACACCGGGCATCATCGGGTTGATCCCCCGCTGGGTGGCCCAGGACTGCACGAGCGCCACGGCACGGCCGGTGCCGCCGGCCGGCAGCGCCACCCGGTGGACCTCGTGCAGCTCGCCGATCAGCTTCAGCTCGATCGCCACCACGGCCACCGTCTCGGCGGCCAGCAGCACGGGTGCGGAGAGCAGGGTGGGCGTCACCGCCCACTCGACGGCGGCGACCCCGCCGCCCGCGGCGCCGACCCCGGCGGTGGCGCGGGACGCGTTGCGGACCAGCCGGTCGGCGAGCGCCTCGTCGTCCAGGCCGGGGAAGTGCCGCCGCAGCGTGGCGAGGTCACGGATCGGCACGTGCGGTGCGACCTCGGCGACCGTGTCGGTCATCCAGCGCACCGCGGCACGGGGCTTGAACAGGTCGCTGATCCCGCGGGCGCGGGCCTGCCCGACCAGCCGGGTGAGCAGTTGCCGCCGGCGGGCGGGCGCGATGTCGTCGGCGGTCAGGGCGGCGACGGTGGCGCCCAGCTCCACGGTGTCCGGGCTGTCCGGGCCGGGTACCTCCGGGCCGGGCGTGTCCGGGCCGGCTTGTTCGCTGCGCTCGCTCACCCGTCCGCCCTCCTGCTCCGCGCGGCGTGGCAGCCGCCCGTACGAGTCAAGCAGCTCCCGGCCACGCGCGCACGGCGGCGGCTCGAACAGCGGCGGCCCCGTCGAGGAGGCCGCCGCTGGTGTCCCCGGTCGGGATCAGACGCACTCGCGGCAGATCAGGTCGCCGTTGCGCTCGACCGCCAGCTGGCTGCGGTGGTGGACCAGGAAGCAGCGGGCGCACCGGAACTCGTCCTGCTGCATCGGGAGGACCTTGACCGTGAGCTCCTCGTCGGCCAGATCGGCGCCGGGCAGCTCGAAGCTCTCGGCCACCTCGGCCTCGTCGACGTCCACGGCGCCCGACTGTGAGTCGACCCGCCGGGCCTTGAGCTCTTCCAGGCTGTCCTCGCCGAGGTCGACCTCGTCGCGACGCGGGGCGTCGTAGTCGGTGGCCATCGGTTTCACTCTCCAATATCGATATTGTCGCTGCCGGTTGTAACGCCGGACGACGCCGTTTCGGTTCCCCTGACCGGCCACCATCTCTGTCGGGCACCCGACCCGACGAGCGGTGGGCCGGGCCCGCCGGTGCGAAATGCCCCCGGTGAGCGCGGAACCTTACCCCCCCTGTGGGCGAGGCATGTATACCGCCCTTGCGGGAGAGATGTACGCCTCTGCGCCCGAAGTTGTTCCCAATGTGACTCAGGCGACACGAAGATAGGGGTAGTCCTACCGGTTCACCGCCCGGCGCGCCGGTATGTCGGACTGTTTCCACGCCTGAGCCGGACAAGCGTTAACCTCAGCGGCGTACTGGACGGCCGACCGGTCGCGGCCCGACCGCGTCGCCCGCCACCACCCAATCACTGTCCGGGGAGCGCCCAGGATGAGTTTTGCGCGAGTGCGAGCACTCGTTGTCGTCGGACTGCTGGCGGCTGTCGCCCTGGTCGTCGTGGTCGTCGCCGTGCTGAAGGACAGTCAGGGCACAGCCGGTACGGCGGCCGCCTGCCCGGACGGCTGGCCGCTGGTCGACCTGCGGCTGCGGGAGCAGAAGGACGTCAAGATCAACGTCTACAACGCCACCGACGAGGCCGGCCGGGCCGGCAGCGTCGCGGACGACTTCCGCAACCGCAAGTTCCAGGTCAAGAAGGTCGGCAACGAGAAGAAGGCGTTCGACGGCGTGGCCGAGCTCCGGTTCGGGCCCAAGGCCGTGGGCTCGGCACACCTGCTGCGGGCGTACTTCCTCAACGAGGCCAACCAGGCTTTCGACGCGAACCGCAAGGACGACGTGGTCGACGTGGTACTGGGCAACCAGTTCCAGCAGCTCGCCACCACCACCGAGGTCAACCAGTCGCTCGGCGACCTGGGCGCGCCGCAGGCGCCGCCCGAGACCTGCCCGATGCCGATCGAGAAGTAGCCGACGGCGGCCCGGCGACGCGGGGCGGTCTCCCTCCGGGGAGGCCGCCCCGTCGCGTGTCCGGCGCCGGTCACGGCCCGCCGGAGGCGTCCAGGTCGGCCAGCCGGTCGTGCAGCGGCCCGTGCAGCGCCGGCGGCGCGGCGAGCACCATGTCCGGTCCGGCCGGGCGGCCGGTCAGGCCGGTCACCAGCAGCCCGGCCTCCCGGGCGACCAGCCCGCCGGCGGCCAGGTCCCAGTCGGCCAGCCCCTTCTCGTAGTACGCGTCCACCCGCCCCTCGGCGGCCAGGCAGAGATCGAGCGCGGCGGCGCCCATCCGGCGGATGTCCCGGATGTGCGGGATCAGCTCGGTCACCACCCGCGCCTGGTGCGCCCGGCGGCCGGCGTCGTAGCCGAACCCGGTGGCGACGAGCGCCTGCCCGAGGTCGGTCGCGGTGGAACCCTGCAGCCGCTGCCCGTCGCGCCACGCGCCGCCGCCGAGCGTCGCGGTCCACTCCTCGCCGGTGACGACGTTGCGGACCACCCCGGCGACCACCTCACCGGCCACCTCGGCGGCCAGCGAGACGGCGCAGTAGGGCAGCCCGTACAGGTAGTTCACGGTTCCGTCGATCGGATCGAGGATCCAGCGCACGCCGTCGTCGCCGGCCGGGCCGGTCTCCCCCGCGCCGTACTCCTCGCCCAGCACCGCGTCGCCGGGCCGCCGCTGCCGCAGCGCGGCGACCACCTGCCGCTCCACCGCCCGGTCGGCGGCCGTGACCACGTCGGTCACCGTGCTCTTGGTCGCGGCCACCGAGACACCCTCGACCCGCATCCGGTACGCGGTGGCGGCTGCCTCCCGGGCCACGTCGACAGCGATCGTGAGCAACTCCCGCGCCGTGGGCGTCGAGGTGATCATGTTTCTCCCCTTCCCGCACGATCGGGACCGGCCGTCTCGCGCGCGGGTATCATCCTTACAAAGTCCACATCTGCGCCGAATCTGCGGTCCCGGACCGCGGGTCCGCCGTGCGGCGCGGGATGATCGCGGCAGACGGCGTTACAATTCACCCTGCCCACGCGCCACGGACCGCCAGCGACCGGACGGGCCGGGACACGGGGGTCCTCAACGACTCGCCCGGCGCGGCCGTCCCATGCTGCGCCGGACGACCCGGCCGTGCTCGCTCTTTCGCCTCCGGAAGGTCTTCGTGACAGATCCCCGCCAGACCGGCGCCGACGTTCGCTCGCTCACCGACACCCTGATCGCCCACGCGCAGAGCGCCGGCGGCCAGCTCACGTCGGCCCAGCTCGCGCGCACCGTCGAGTCCGCTGAGGTGACCCCGGCCCAGGCCAAGAAGATCCTCCGCGCACTCTCCGAGGCGGGCGTGACGGTGGTGGTGGACGGCTCGGCGAGCACCCGCCGCCGCGTCGCCGCCGCCCGGTCCGCCACCCCGGCCTCCCGCGCGACCACCGCCAAGACCACCAAGAAGGCCGCCGCGCCCGCCCCGAAGCAGGCTCCGGCCGCCGACGAGTCGCCCGCCCCGGCCCCTCGGAAGGCGACCGCGCGCAAGGCCACCACCGCCGACGTGGCCAAGGCCGCGGCCCCGGCGAAGGCCACCAAGGCGACCCGCGCCACCAAGGCCACGGTGGCGGCGAAGACCGCCGCGGCCAAGCCGGCCAAGGCCGGTGGCAAGGCCGAGGGCCCCGACGGTGAGATCGACCCGGAGGAGCTGGCCGCCGAGATCGAGGACGTGGTGGTCGAGGAGCCGGCCGAGCTGACCCAGGCCGCCGAGGCCGACGCGGCCAGCTCCGCCACCGACAACGACTTCGAGTGGGACGACGAGGAGTCCGAGGCGCTCAAGCAGGCGCGCCGGGACGCCGAGCTGACCGCCTCCGCCGACTCCGTGCGGGCGTACCTGAAGCAGATCGGCAAGGTGCCGCTGCTCAACGCCGAGCAGGAGGTCGAGCTGGCCAAGCGGATCGAGGCCGGCCTCTACGCCGCCGAGCGGCTGCGCGCCGCCGACGAGGGCGAGGAGAAGCTGGTCCGCGACCTCCAGCGCGACCTGATGTGGATCTCTCGGGACGGCGAGCGCGCCAAGAACCACCTGCTGGAGGCCAACCTCCGCCTGGTGGTCTCGCTGGCCAAGCGCTACACCGGCCGCGGCATGGCCTTCCTCGACCTCATCCAGGAAGGCAACCTCGGCCTCATCCGCGCCGTCGAGAAGTTCGACTACACCAAGGGCTACAAGTTCTCCACCTACGCCACCTGGTGGATCCGCCAGGCCATCACCCGCGCCATGGCCGACCAGGCCCGCACCATCCGCATCCCGGTGCACATGGTCGAGGTGATCAACAAGCTCGGCCGCATCCAGCGCGAGCTGCTCCAGGACCTGGGCCGCGAGCCCACCCCGGAGGAGCTGGCCAAGGAGATGGACATCACACCGGAGAAGGTGCTGGAGATCCAGCAGTACGCCCGGGAGCCCATCTCGCTCGACCAGACCATCGGCGACGAGGGTGACAGCCAGCTCGGCGACTTCATCGAGGACTCCGAGGCGGTCGTCGCCGTCGACGCGGTGTCGTTCTCGCTGCTGCAGGACCAGCTCCAGCAGGTCCTGCAGACGCTGTCCGAGCGTGAGGCGGGCGTGGTGCGCCTGCGTTTCGGCCTCACCGACGGCCAGCCACGCACTCTGGACGAGATCGGCCAGGTGTACGGCGTGACCCGGGAACGCATCCGGCAGATCGAATCCAAGACCATGTCCAAGTTGCGGCACCCCTCGCGTTCCCAGGTGCTCCGCGACTACCTGGACTGACCGCGCACGTCAACAAATCGTGCCGGTTTGATCACCAACCGTAGAACACTCTTTAGTGATCGTTCGGTTGCCTGTTTGTGATCGTTGACGTGGCACCCTTGGTGCACGGCACACTGTCCTCCACGCCAGGTGTGACCTCGGTCCCCCGCGGGCACACAGGGAAGGCAGGGCCCGAGATGGGTGTTGCACGATAGGTGAGCAACCGAAGAGAGTGTTCATCGGTGACGACCAGAGGAGGAAGGCGATGACCCCGACCCTCACGCCGCCGCCCGAGACGGTGAGCCCCCCGGCCGCCGATGAACGGTGCGACCGCTGCAATGCTGCCGGCAAGCTCCGGATCACTCTGGCGGGTGGGAGCGAGCTGGTGTTCTGTGGGCACCACGCGAACAAGTACGCGGAGGATCTGATCAAGATCACCGTGCGCTACGCGTCGGACCCGGAGTTCAGCTGGCGAGGCGCCGATCTCATGGCGAACTGAGGTCCGACAAGAAGTCCACAACCCGACATGACCGGCCGGAGGCACCCGCAAGGGGAGCCTCCGGCCGGTTTTTCGTGCGGGTGCCGCCTGATGCCGCGCGGTGCCGCCCGGTGCTAAGGAGGGGCCCCTGCTCTACCGGAGGCGTTAACAGGGGGCCCTTCCTTACAGGGTCTGCACGGTGGCGATGCGCTCCTCGAGCTGCTCGATCGTGGCCTGCGCGCTGGGCGGGCCGCCGCAGATCCGGCGCAGCTCGGCGTGGATCTTCCCGTGCGGCTGGCCGGTGTGGTGGTGCCGGGCGGCCACCAGGGCGTTCAGCTGCCGCCGTAGCGCCACCCGGCGCTGGGCGGCACTCATCGGTGGGGGCGCCGCCGCCGGGGCCGCAGCGGCCGGCTCAGCGGTCCGCTGGGCGGCCCGGCGCTTCTGCGCGGCGAGCTGCTCGGCCTGCCGCTTCGTCAGCAGCAGCGAGACCTGGTCGGCGGTGAGCAGACCGGGCAGACCGAGGTATTCCTCCTCCTCGGGCGTGCCGGCCTGGGCGGCGGTGCCGAACGAGGCGCCGTCGAAGATCACCTGGTCCAGCTCGGCGGTCGCGGAGAGCGCCGCGAAACGCTTCTCCAGCTCCCCGCTGGCGCCGTCGTCGCGCTGGGCACGCTCCAGCAGGTCGTCGTCGAAGCCCTCGCGGTCCTTCGGCTTGCCGAGCACGTGGTCCCGCTCGGCCTCCATCTCGCTGGCGAGCCCGAGCAGGTGCGGCACGCTGGGCAGGAAAACCGACGCGGTCTCGCCGGAACGGCGGGCCCGGACGAACCGGCCGATCGCCTGCGCGAAGTACAGCGGGGTGCTGGCACTCGTCGCATACACGCCGACGGCGAGCCGGGGGATGTCGACACCCTCGGACACCATCCGCACCGCGACCAGCCACCGCTGCCGGGAGGCGGCGAACGTCGCGATCCGCGCGGACGCGCCCTGGTCGTCGGAGAGCACCACGGCGGCCTTCTCACCGGTCACCTGCTCCAGCAGCTTCGCGTACGAGCGGGCCACCTGCTGGTCGCTGGCGATGACCAGGCCGCCCGCATCAGGCATGCCGTTGGCGCGCAGCACGCTCAGCCGGGCGTCGGCGGCACGCAGCACCTGGGGCATCCAGTCGCCGGCCGGGTCCAGCGCGGTACGCCACGCCTGGGCGATCAGGTCCTGCGTCATCGGCTCGCCGAGGCGGGCGGCCAGTTCCTCACCGGCGTTCGTGCGCCAGCGGGTCTCCCCCGAGTACGCCAGGAACAGCACCGGCCGGACCACGCCCTCGCGCAGCGCGTCGGAGTAGCCGTAGACCGAGTCGGCGCGCGAGCGCAGCAGCCCGTCGCCGCCGCGCTCGTAGCTGACGAACGGAATCGGGTTGTCGTCGGAGCGGAACGGCGTACCGGTGAGCATCAGCCGGCGTACCGCGGGCTCGAAGGCCGCCTTCACGCCGTCGCCCCAGGTACGCGAGTCGCCGGCGTGGTGGATCTCGTCGAGGATGACGAGCGTGCGCCGGGTCATGGTGCGCCGCCGGTGCACCTGCGGCGCCATGCCCACCTGGGCGTAGGTGACCACCGCGCCGTGGAAGTCGGCGGCGGAGTGCAGGTCGGCGTTGCGGAACGCGGCGTCGAGCTGGATGCCGACCCGGGCGGCGGCCTGCGCCCACTGGGTCTTCAGGTGCTCGGTCGGCGCGACCACGGTCACCGCCTCGACGGTGCCGTCGGCGAGCAGCTCGGCGGCGATGCGCAGCGCGAACGTGGTCTTGCCGGCGCCGGGCGTGGCGACCGCGGTGAAGTCCTCGGTCCGGCGGCGCAGGTATTCGACGAGCGCCTTGCGTTGCCAGGCGCGCAGGGGCGGGAACGTGTCGAGCGTCGGCATCCGCGGTGGCACGCGTAGCTCCTCTCCGCCGCGGACGGCGGCGGGCCCGACCGGGGCCACGGGAGCCGCCGCCCATGAAAACGCCCTCGCGCATCCGGTGCCGCGAAGGCCGGTTCAGCATAACCAGCGCGGGCCGTACGCCCCACTCGACGCCACGCCTGTCACATCCGCCCGCCCCGGCGCAGGGCGGGTCAGGTCAGTGGTCCCCGGGTGCCGGTGCGTGGCGGCCGCATCGTCGCCACCGGGGCGGACCAGCGCCGGCGCAGCGCGATCAGGCGCAGCCCGAACACGAGCAGCACGGCGCCGGTCAGCGGCACGGCGGTGGCCTGTCCGCACGCCGACAGCAGCGCCACAGTGATCGCTCCGGCGAGCGCCGCGAGGGCGTAGATCTCGCGGCGCAGCACCACCGGGATCTCGCCGGTGAGCAGGTCCCGGCCGAGACCGCCGCCGATGGCGGTGAGCATGCCGATCATGCAGGCGCCGACGGCCGGCACGGCGGCGTCGAGGGCCTTGAGCGTGCCGGTGACGGTGAACAGGCCGAGGCCGGCGGCGTCGAGCACCAGCACCGTGGTGCGCAGCCGGGCGAGCTGGGGGTGCAGCCAGAACACGGCCGTGGCGACGACCGCCGCGGTGGCGGCGTAGCGCCAGTCGGCGAACGCCAGTGGGGGCACCTCGTCGATGGCCAGGTCGCGGAAGATGCCGCCGCCGAGCGCGGCGACCACGCCGACGAAGACCACGCCGAACAGGTCGAGCCGTTTCGCCACCGCCGCGGAGGCGCCGGAGGCGGCGAAGACCGCCACGCCGGTCAGGTCGGCGAGAAGCAGGGCGGTGGAGGTGGTCACCGCCGCAGGTTACGTCCAGGGGCCGCGGAGCCGCCCGCTGTCACTCGGAGTACGAGTCGTAGATCTCCTTGCACTTCGGGCAGACGGGCGAACCCGGCTTGGCCGCCTTGGTGACCGGGAACGTCTCGCCGCAGAGTGCGACCACGTAGGTGCCCATGACGGCACTCTCGGCGATCTTCTCCTTGCGGACGTAGTGGAACATCTCCGGACCAGTGTCCGCGTCCTTCAGCTCGGGACGCTCGAGAACCTCTGTGCTCACGACTACACCTCCGGCGTTCCAGTTTTGCAGGTCGGTCCGCCCCGGTCCACCTGGGCCCCGGCCGGAAGCGGCCCGTACGGTAACCGACGTGACCAACTTTCACATCAGTCTCGGTAGTGAGGTGGCCGACGCCCTGCGGGACGGCCGCCCGGTCGTGGCGTTGGAGAGCACGATCGTCTCGCACGGGCTGCCCCGCCCGGACAACCTGCGGGTGGCGCGCGAGATCGAGCAGGCGGTACGGGACGCGGGGGCGGTGCCGGCCACCATCGGCATGGTCGCCGGCGAGCTGCGGGTGGGGCTGGACGACGCCCAGCTCACCCGGCTCGCCACCGTCGACGGCGTGAGCAAGCTCTCGGTCCGTGATCTGGCCCTGGCGGCGGCGACCGGCGCTGACGGCGCCACCACCGTGGCGGCCACGAGCGCTGTCGCGGCGGCGGCCGGGATCGGTGTGTTCGCCACCGGTGGGCTCGGCGGCGTGCACCGGGAGGCGGCGCAGACGTTCGACGAGTCGGCCGACCTGGTCACGCTGGCCCGGACGCCGATCGCCGTGGTCTGCGCCGGGGTGAAGTCGATCCTCGACGTGGGCGCCACGCTGGAGCGGCTGGAGACGCTCGGGGTGGGCGTGGTCGGCTACCGCACCCGCCGCTTCCCCGGCTTCTACCTGACCGACGCGGGCTTCGACCTGGACTGGTCGGTCGAGTCGCCGGAGCAGGTGGCGGACGTGCTGGCCGCCCGCGCGGCGCACGGCGTGCACCACGGTGGCCTGGTGGTGGCCAACCCGCTGCCCGCCGACGAGCAGCTCGACCCGGCGCTGCACGACCGCACGCTCGCCGAGGGACTGGCCGCGCTGGCCCGCGAGGGGATCACCGGCAAGGCGGTCACCCCGTTCCTGCTGTCGCACTTCCATTCGGCGACCGAGGGCGCGAGCCTGACGGTGAACGTCCGGATCATCCTGCGTAACGCCGACCTCGCGGCCCGGATCGCGGTCGCCACGGCGACCCGCCGCGCCCCATGAGCGCCACGCCGCGAATAGTCGTCGTCGGCGACGTGATCACCGACGTGCTCGCGGTGCTGTCCGGGCCGCTCGCCACCGGCTCGGACACCGCGGCCGGGATCCGGTTCAGCGGCGGCGGGCAGGCGGCGAACACCGCGGCCTGGCTCGCCGGGCAGGGCGCCGCGGTGACGCTGGTCGCCGCCGTCGGCGACGACGAGACCGGCCGGGAGCGGGTGGCCGAGCTGACCCGGATCGGTGTGGACTGCGCGGTGGAGCGGCACGAGGGCTACCCGACCGGCACCGTCATCGTGCTCGCCCACGACGGGGAGCGCACGATGATCAGCCAGCGGGGCGCGAACCTGCGGCTGACCGCCGGGCACGTGGACGCGGCGCTGGCCGCCGCGCCCGACGCCGGGCATCTGCACCTGTCCGCGTACACCCTGTTGGACGTCGGGTCGCGCGGCGCCGGCCTGCGCGCGCTGGCCACCGCCCGCGAGCGCGGGCTGACCGTCAGCGTCGACGCGGCGTCCGCGGCACCGCTGCGGCGCGTCGGCGGGGCGTTCCTGACCTGGGTACGCGACGTCGACCTGCTGCTGGTCAACACGGACGAGGCGACGGTGCTGGCCGGCGGGCTGGACCCGGCGGCGCAGGCGCGGGCGCTGACAGCCGTGGCGCACCGGGTGGTGGTCAAGCGCGGCGCGGCGGGTGCGGTGTGGGTGGAGCGCGGCGGTGTGGTGGAGTTCGCGCCGGCGCCCGGGGTGGACGTGGTGGACGTGACCGGCGCCGGCGACGCGTTCGCGGCCGGGCTGCTCACCGCATGGCTGGCCGGGGCCGACCCGCGTGCCGCGCTGGCCCGCGCCGGTGACCTGGGCGCGCTCGCCGTGACGACGGTGGGCGCCCGCCCGGCGCCCTGACGGCGGTGGCCGGTCCGGGCGGTGCTCCGCCCGGACCGGTCAGGGCTCGGCGTCGATGATCTTGTGCGGGTTCTCCTCGGCGGTGAGGGCGGTGGGCGCGGGCTCCTCGCGGCGCCGGTTCTGGAACCGGTTCGCCAGCCGGTGCTCCTCCTTGGGCGGCCGGTCGTTGGCGAGCAGCACGGCGAGCCAGGGCACGAGCACCATGCCGAGCGCGCACAGCGGCAGCCAGAGCCAGAGCAGTGGGGCCTTCGCGCCGACCAGGATCGCGCCCGCCACCAGACACGCGACCCGGATGGCCATCATCAGCACGTATCGC
Organism: Micromonospora sp. ATLC20; assembly: GCF_057196585.1. Classification (NCBI taxonomy): domain Bacteria; kingdom Bacillati; phylum Actinomycetota; class Actinomycetes; order Micromonosporales; family Micromonosporaceae; genus Micromonospora; species Micromonospora sp. ATLC20. The sequence goes on along the minus strand of NZ_JBXUOV010000028.1, from coordinate 18,589 downwards.
TTCTGCCGGCTGTTGAGCTGGTCGTCCTGGCTGCGCGGGGCGTCGGTGATCAGTATCGGCTGGTACGCCTGACGCTTCACCACGGACCTCCTACGAGGGGATAGGGCCCATCCTGTCACTCCGGACGGATGATCGGCGAAATTCGTGACAGCCGGACGCGTGTTACGTGCGTGGTACGCTTCGCCCGTGGCCAACCGGTTCAGCTTCACCGACGAGGCGCTGGCGAACCTGCGGGTCTACGACGTCACACCCGGGGAAGTCTGGGAGGCCCTGCACAGCAACCGCCGGGTCATCCGGCACCTCGGTGACGACGTGATGGTGGTCTACGCCACCGACCACCGGGGCCGGCGGCTCGCCGTGCTGCTGGCCGAGGCCGACGGCACCGACAACGACTGGGACATCCTCTCCGCCCGCGAGCTGAGCGACGTCGAGGCCAAGCGCTACGACGAGGCGGTGCGGAGATCACGCCGACGAGGAGGCGGTCACGATGCATCGTGACGAGGCGACCAAGCGGTTCCACGCCGGAGGCGACGCGTTCGCCGAGCTGATCGACGACACGTCACCGGCGCAGCTGCCCACCCCCGACACCGACGTGCCGATGGTCAGCCGGTCGGTCCGGCTTCCGCTGGAGACGTACGAGCGGGTCCGCGCCGCCGCCGACGCGCGCGGCATCGGCGTGACCACGCTGATGCGGCAGTGGATCGAGGCCGGCCTGGCCGACCTGGACGACTCGGCCACCGTCTCGCTGGCCGACGTGCGCCGCGCGCTGGCGTCGCTGTCCCGCCCGACCGCAGCCTGACGGCTCACGCCTCGGGCCCTGCCTCGTCGAGCGCCTCCCGCCCGATCGGCGAGGCGGAGGGCTCCGGCGGCCGGTGCCAGGCCCGGCGGGCGTCGGCGAACGCGACGAGCGCCAGCACGACTGCCACCGCGCCGAGCGCGAACATCGCCGGCACGGCCGCCAGCGCGGGCAGGAGCAGCACCAGCACCACCAGCCCGGTCAGCCGGGGGCGGGACACCCGGCCGAAGATCTCGTACTCGAACCGGGAGCGGGCGGCCAGGAACAGCGCCGGGCCGCCCACCACGAAGACCAGCCAGCTCGGCCGGGCCGTGTCGTACGGGTGGGCGATGACCAGCTCGTAGCCGACCGCGGCGCCGATCACGCCGAGCACCATGAACAGGTGGGTCTGCGCCGCCGACTCGGCCAGCCGCCCCGGAGTGCCGGCCACCCGCAGCGCCTCCGCGAGCAGGTGACCGGCCCGGTAGAAGTAGATCCGCCAGAGCAACGCGGTGATCACGAACGAGATCGTGAACGCCACCGCCGCGTCGCCGGAGAACTCCTTCCCGCTGTAGGTCACGCCGATCACCAGGATCGACTCGCCGAGCGCGATGAGGAAGATCTGCTGGTAGCGCTCGGCCAGGTGCTCCCCGGCGACGAGCCACTGCCGGATGCGCGAGGCCCCGATCCACGGCAGCGGCCAGCCCAGAATCGTGCCGAGGTGGTCCACCGCCAGCGCGACGACCCACAGCGCCAGGCGGGGACCGGGCATCAGCGCGCCGGCGATCCAGAGCGGGGCGCTGAATCCCGCCCAGGCGGCCAGCCGCAGCGGCACCAGGCGCCGCGGGTGCGCGCGCAACGCCACCAAGATCAGCAGCGGCCGGCCGACCATCACCACCACGTACGCGAGCGCGAACGGCAGCGCCCGCTCCTCCAGGGCGCGCGGCAGCGTCACGCCCAGCACCAGGCTGCCGAACATCGTGCCGACCACGACGACCTGGATGACGGTGCGCTCCGGCTCGTACCGGCTGGTCACCCAGGTGGTGATCGTCCAGACCTGCCAGAGCACCAGGAACAGCAGCAGGGTCCTGCCCACGTCGGCGGCCACCGCCCCGGCGGAGCCGTCCAGACCGCTGATCAGCCGCTGGGAGACCCGGGTCAGCGCGAACACGAAGACCAGGTCGAAGAAGAGCTCCAGAAAGGTGGCCCGCCCGGGACTGGACGCGGTACGCAGCAGCGCCCCGCCCCGCTGCTCGGTCATCGTCCGCCCCCGTCCCCCGTCCTGGCGACAAACGACAGGGACGGCGGGCCGGTTGCGGCGGCGGGCGGCGGATCAGCCCTTCGCGGCCTTCGCCTCCGCCTTCATCCGCTGCTTGAACTCGCGTACCCGGCGCAGCGACTCCGGATCGGTCACGTCCGCGACCGACCGGTGGGCGTCCGCGTCGCCGTAGTCGCCGGCCGCCTCGCGCCAGCCGTCCGGGGTGATCCCGAACCGCTTGCCGAGCAGCGCGACGAAGATCTGTGCCTTCTGCCGGCCGAACCCGGGCAGCTCACCCACCCGGCGCAGCAGCTCCCGGCCGTCGGTCACGTCGGACCAGAGCCGGGCCGGGTCGCCGTCGTAACGCTCGACGAGCGCCCGGCACACCTCCTGAACGCGGGCCGCCATCGCCTTGGGGAAGCGGTGCAGCGCGGGCGGCCGGGCGAAGATCTCCACCAGCGCCTCCGGGTCGTACCCGGCCAGTTCCGCGGCGTCGGGCTCGTGGCCGAGCCGCTGCGCCAGCACGTACGGGGAGGAGAACGCCTTCTCCATCGGCACCTGCTGGTCCAGCACCATGCCGAGGAGCAGGGCCAGCGGGCTGCGGCCCAGCAGTTCGTTCGCCTGCGGGTCGATGGGCAGTGACAGCGTCATGGGGACCATAGTGCCGCGCCGCCCGCCGGTCGGGGGCGGCGACTCCCCGACGACGTGACGCGGCCCGGCGGACCCTTGGGAGGTCCACCGGGCCGCGGCCCACGGTGTGGTCAGGTCACCGGTGTCGTCAGTTGACGACGAAGAGCAGCCGGTTCGGCGAGCCCGAGCCCGGGCTGGTCACCTTGCCGGTGGTGGCGTTGCTGGTCAGGTAGCTGGCCACCTGAGCCGGGGTGTAGGAGGTGTTGGCGGACAGGACGAGCGCTGCCGCGCCGGCCACGTGCGGGGACGCCATCGAGGTGCCGCTGATCGTGTTGGTGGCGGTGTCGCTGGTACGCCACGCCGAGGTGATCGACGAACCCGGGGCGAAGATGTCCACGCAGGAGCCGTAGTTCGAGTAGGAGGCACGGGCGTCGGTGCTGGTGGTGGCGCCCACCGTGATCGCCGAGGCGACCCGGGCCGGCGACGAGTTGCACGCGTTGGCGCTGGAGTTGCCGGCCGCGAGCGCGTACGTGATGCCGGAGTTGATCGAGTTGGCCACCGCGTTGTCCAGCGTGGTGCTGGCGCCGCCGCCGAGGCTCATGTTCGCCACCGCCGGCTTCACCGCGTTCGAGGTGACCCAGTTGACGCCGCTGATCACGCCGGCGGTGGTGCCGCTGCCGGAGCAGTTGAGCACCTTGACGGCGACCAGGCGCACGCCCTTGGCCACGCCGTACTTGGTGCCGCCGACGGTGCCGGCGACGTGGGTGCCGTGGCCGTTGCAGTCGGTGTTGTTGGTGTCGACCGTGTTGGTGCCCCAGGTGGCCCGGCCGCCGAAGTCGCTGTGCGTGGTGCGGATGCCCGTGTCGATGATGTAGGCGCGCACGTTGCTGGCGGTGTTCGGGTAGGTGAAGGTGCTGTTCAGCGGCAGGTTGCGCTGGTCGATCCGGTCCAGGCCCCAGGTGGCGCCGGTCTGGGTGCCCTGGGTGGTCATGACGCGGTCCTGCTCGACGTACGCGACGGACGGGTCGGCGGCGAGCCGGCGCGCCTGGGCGGGGGTCATCTTCGCGCTGTAGCCGGTGAGAGCGGAGCTCCACACCGTGCCGACGTTGCCGCCGTAGCGCTTGGCCAGGCCGGCGGCCCGGTCCGGCACGGCGGTACGGGCGGCGAGGGTGTTCGCGGTGCCGACCGCGTCGCCCTTGAGCACGACCACGTAGCTGCCGCTGACGGCGTCGGCGGCACCGGCGTACCGGATCTCCCCGGTGGGTGCGGCGAGAGCGGGCGTGGAGGCGGCGGCGGCGAAGGCCGCGGCGGCGGCCGTGACGGCGAGCGCACGCAGCGCGCGGCGCCGGGGAAGGGACACGTCGGGCATCGTCTGGCTCCCTACCGGGGCAGCCCGGTTTGTGGCCGGATCACCCCATCGACGGATGTTGGCAGGAATGCTAACCAGAGATCGACAAACATGAAAGAGATAGTTGCCGATAGATACGGTCCACGTTATGGATCGGCGGGTGCGCGCCACGCCGGACGACGCCCGAGGCAGGATGAGCACGTGGACCGTCACGACATGCTGCTCTCCCTCGCCGGGGTCGACGCGCTGCGCACCGCGCTGACGCTCGCCCGCTTCACCGCCAACGGGATCGCCGACCGCCTGGGCCCGCAGACCACCGGCGCGGTGGCCCGCAACGACTACCGGGCCGCGCTGCGCGCCACCGAGGACCGGGACCGGCTGGCCACGCTGATCCGCGTCTTCATCTGCGACCAGACCGAGCCGGAGGCGGCGGTCGCCGACGCGCTGGCTCCGCTGGCGCTGGACGAGGCGCTGGCCGGGGGCATCGTGGAGCGGCACGGCGACGGCCTGCGCGCCGGGGTCGACCTGGAGCCGTACGGCGACGACTGGTGGGTGCTCGCCGACGTGCCCGCCAGTGCGCGGCCCGGGCGCCCGCTGCACTCCGAGCACGTGCTGGGCATCGGCGGCGCCACCCAGACGCTGATCTCGGCCGCCGTGCGCCCGGTCGTGGACACCGCGCTCGACCTCGGCACCGGTTCCGGCGTGCAGGCGCTGCACCTGGGCACCCACGCCCGCCGGGTCACCGCCACCGACGTCTCCGAGCGGGCGCTGCGGTTCGCCGCCACCACCGCCGCGCTCAACGGTCAGGACTGGGAGCTGCTGCGCGGCGACATGGTCGCCCCGGTGGCCGGGCGCCACTTCGACCTGGTGGTCAGCAACCCGCCGTTCGTGGTCGGCCCGGGCACCACCACGCACGTCTACCGGGACTCCGGGCGGGTGGGCGACGCGATCGGCGCGGAACTGGCCGCCGCCGCGCCGGACCTGCTCACCGAGGGCGGCACCATGCAGTACCTGGCGAACTGGGTGCACGTCACCGGCGAGGACTGGGCCGAGCGGGTCACCGGCTGGTTCGCCGGCACCGGCCTGGACGCCTGGGTCATCCAGCGCGAGGTGGCCGACCCGATGGCATACGTGAACCTGTGGCTCACCGATGTCGGCGAGAGCGCCGACCCGCAGCGGATGGCGGCCTGGCTGGACTGGTTCGACGCGCACAAGGTCGAGGCGATCGGCTTCGGCATCGTCTCGCTGCGCCGCTCCGGCCACGACCAGCCGGTCGTGCGGGTGGAGGACCTGCGCCAGCGGGTCGAGCCGCCGCTGGGCGACCGGATCGGCGAGTGGTTCACCAGGCAGGACTGGCTGCGCGCCCGGGACACCGAGGGCCTGCTCGCCGCCCGCTACCGTGCCGCCGAAGGGCTCCAGCTCCGGCAGGAGGCCACCATGGGCGACGACGGCTGGGCGGTGGACCGGCAGGTCCTGGCCGTGCCGCGCGGCCTGCGCTGGTCGGAGGAGATCGACCCGCTGGTGCTCGCCCTGGTCGGCGGCGCCGACGGCCGGCTGCCGCTGCGCGACCAGCTCGCCCTGCTGGCCGCCGCGCACGACGTGGCGCCGGACGAGCTGGCCGAGGCGGCCGGACCGATCGTGGCGCACCTGGTCGAGCGCGGCATCGTCGAGCCGGTGACCGACTGATGCGGGCGGTGGTGCAGACCGTCGGCCGGGCCCGGGTGACTGTCGGCGACGAGGTGACCGGCGAGATCTCCGACGGGCTGCTGGTGCTGCTCGGCGTCACCCACACCGACACCCCGCAGGTGGCCGCCACGATGGCCCGCAAGCTGCACGAGCTGCGCATCCTCGACGACGAGCGCAGCGCCGCCGACGTCGGGGCGCCGCTGCTCGTGGTCAGCCAGTTCACGCTCTACGGCGACGCCCGCAAGGGCCGGCGGCCGAGCTGGACCGCCGCCGCTCCCGCCGAGGTGGCCGAACCCCTGGTGGACGCCGTGGTCGAGCAGCTGCGGTCCCGGGGCGCGAAGGTGGAGACCGGCCGGTTCCGCGCCCACATGCTGGTGGAGAGCGTCAACGTCGGTCCCCGGACCCTCGTGCTCGACCTCTAGAAGAACAGGCCCCGGCGGGACAGCGACTGCCGCAGCCAGCCGTCGAGCTGGGCGGCCCAGTCCGTGTGGTCCGCGGTCGCGTGATCCACGGTGAACCGGCCGAACGCGTCGCGGCCCTCGGTGAACAGGCCGCCCCGCTTGTCCAGCTCCAGCACCACGTGGACCTGGCGCGGATCGGTCACGAAGGTGACCTCCAGCTGGTTCATCGCGCCCGCGTACTGCGGCGCCGGGTAGAACTCGATCTCCTGGTAGAACGGCAACTGCTGGTGCAGGCCGTAGATGTGTCCGCGCTCGACGTCGGCACGGGCGAAGCGGAAGCCCAGCCGCAGCAGCGCCTCCAGCAGCCGCTCGTGGGCCGGCAGCGGGTGCACCGCCACCGGGTCCAGGTCACCCTTGTCCATCGCCCGCGCCACCTCCAGCTCGGTACGCAGACCCATCGTCATGCCGTGCAGGTGCTGGCCGTACAGGTCGGTCAGCGGGGTCTCCCAGGGCACCTGGAAGCGGAACGGCACGTCGTGACGCTGCCCCGGCTCCAGCCGGAACGGGCCGGTCATCTGGGCCCGGCCGAACTCCTGGTTGACGTCGTACTCGCTGTCGGAGCTCTCCACCTCGACCCGCGTGACCAGGCCGAGTGCGATGTAGCTCACGTCCACCGGGTGGTCACCGCCGACCACCTGGATCCGGCCCTCCAGAACGCCGCCCGGGCGGCAGTTCGGGTTGGCCAGCACCGTCTCCACCGACGGTCCGCCCACACCCATCGCCTGCATGAGCCGCTTGAAGACCACCACGTTCTCCGATCGTCAGTGCCGGGCCGGCCCCGACGGCCGGTCGGTGGCACGGTAACCGCGCCGGGCAAGGGAATGCCGGATTCCCACGTGGATTCCTGTCGGGTCCCCGATCGCCTCACTCCCGTCTCACGCCCCGACCGCCAAGCTGTTTGTCATCGGCCACCACCGCGTGGGCGGCACGGGACCGGTAGGCACGTCGGACACGGGGAGAACAGAGATGACCCAGCAGATGATCGAGCACCAGGACATGGACGTCACCCTCACGGACCTCGACGCCACCGACGAGCGCGGCGTCTCCACCGACCTGGTCCGGGCGTACCTGAACGGCATCGGCCGCACCAAGCTGCTCACCGCGGCGCAGGAGGTCGAGCTGAGCAAGCGGATCGAGGCCGGCCTCTTCGCCGAGGAGAAGCTGGCCACCTGCACCCCCGTCTCCGCCGAGCTGCGCGCGGACCTGGCGCTGATCGCGGCCGAGGGCCGCGCCGCCAAGGACCACCTGCTGGAGGCCAACCTGCGGCTGGTGGTGAGCATCGCCAAGCGCTACACCGGTCGCGGCATGGCCTTCCTCGACCTCATCCAGGAAGGCAACCTCGGCCTCATCCGCGCCGTCGAGAAGTTCGACTACACCAAGGGCTACAAGTTCTCCACCTACGCCACCTGGTGGATCCGCCAGGCCATCACCCGCGCCATGGCCGACCAGGCCCGCACCATCCGCATCCCGGTGCACATGGTCGAGCAGGTCAACCGGATGGTCCGGGTACGCCGCGAGCTGTCGGTGACGCTGGGCCGCGAGCCCACTGTGAGCGAGGTCGCCACGGCGCTGGAGATCCCGGAGTTCCAGGTGATCGAACTGATCTCCTACGACCGGGAGCCGGTCAGCCTGGACCAGGCCGTCGGCGAGGACGGCGAGAGCGCGCTCGGCGACTTCGTCGCCGCCGTCGACCCGCGAACCGAGCCGGGCGACGCCGCCACCAACGGCGAGCTGCGCAACGAGGTCCGCATCGTGCTGGCCACGCTGTCCCAGCGGGAGCAGGCGGTGATCCGGCTGCGCTTCGGCCTGGACGACGGCCGGCAGCGCACGCTGGACGAGGTCGGCCGCGAGTTCGGCCTGTCCCGGGAGCGGATCCGGCAGATCGAGAAGGTCACGCTGCTCAAGCTGCGCGACCCGGAGCGGGCGAACCGGCTGGAGGCGTACGCCTGCTGATCCATCCCTGCCCCGACAGGCCCCGGCGGTTCGCCGGGGCCTGTCGTGCTTGACCTGGACGCTCCCACCGTATACAACCGACTGGTTACACAACCAGGAGGTTATGAACGTGTCCGCGGATCTGCTCGACGCCACCTTCGCCGCGCTCGCCGACCCCACCCGGCGCGCCATCCTCACCCGGCTGGCCGCCGGGGAGGCGACTGTCACCGAACTGGCCGAGCCGTTCGCGATGAGCCAGCCGGCCGTCTCCAAGCACCTCAAGGTGCTCGAACGCGCCGGCCTGGTCACCCGGGGCCGGGACGCGCAACGCCGTCCCTGCCGGCTCGACGCCCGGCCGCTGCGGGAGGCGGTCGCGTGGCTGGCGGACTACCGGGACTACTGGGCCGAGAGCTACGCGCGACTGGACGAGGTGCTCGCCGAACTGACCACCGGGGAGCAGCGGTGACCGGCCTGACCGTGAGCCTGCCCGGCGACCGGGAGATCCGGCTCAGCCGCGACTTCGCCGCTCCGCGCCACCTCGTGTTCGCCGCCTTCACCCGCCCCGAGTTGCTGGTCCGCTGGTGGGGCGCCCGCGGCTGGCACCTCGTCGAGTGCGAGGTGGACCTGCGGGTGGGCGGGCGGTGGCGGTTCGTCTCCCGGGGGCCGGACGGCGACCTGATGGGCCAGGGCGGCACGTACCGGGAGGTCGACCCGCCCGCGCGACTGGTCTGCACCGAACTCTTCGACGACCAGTCCTATCCGGGCGAGACACTCGTCCGCCACGACTTCACCGGCTCGGCGGACCGGACGACAGTCGTCACCCACCTGCGGTACGCCACCGCGCAGGGCCGCGACACCGTCCTGCGCTATCCGATGACCCGCGGCCTGAGCGAGGCGTTCGACCGGCTCGCGGCAGTGCTGCACACCGATTCGACGACAGGAGCGACGACATGAACTGGACGCTGGAAGTGGTGGTCATACCGGTCTCCGACCTGGACCGGGCCAAGGAGTTCTACGCGCAACGGCTCGGCTTCGTCCTCGACCACGACACGGACCTGGGCGGCGCGGGGCGGATCGTCCAACTCACTCCCCCGGGCTCCGGCTGCTCGATCGTCCTCGGCCGGGGCGTCGTACCGGAGATGCCACCGGGCTCGCTCAAGGGCGTGCAACTGGTCGTACCGGACCTGGAACGGGCGCGCGCCGAACTGGTCGAGCGGGGCGTCGAGGTGAGCGAGATCCAGGTGATGGGCCAGAACCCGTACCCGGTGCCGCACCCGCTGGACAACGTCGGCTTCGTGTTCTTCCGCGACCCGGACGGCAACGAGTGGTCGGTGCAGCAGATCTCCGCGCGCGGCTGAGGTCTACAACCTTCGCGGGCCGGTGTCCGGGCGGGCGGCCTCGGCGCCGGTGCGCACGGTGGCGTGCAGCACCGAGATGCCGTCCGGCCGGGCCAGCACCGGATTCAGCGTGAGCGACCGCACCCGGGGCTGCTCGTCGGCGAGCCGGCCGACCCGCACCAGCAGGTCGACCAGGGCCGCCCGGTCCACCGGCGCGGCGCCCCGGTGCCCGCGCAGCAGCGGCGCCGCGCGGGGCTCGTCGACCAGCTCGGCGGCGTCCCGGTCGGTGAGCGGGACCGCGCGCCAGGCCCGGTCGCCGAGCAGCTCGGTCGCCACGCCACCCAGCCCGAAGCCGACCACCGGCCCGAACGCCGGATCCTCCACCAGCTCCACCACGCACGCCACACCCGGCGCGACCATCGGCTGGACCAGCACCTCCGCGCCGAACACCGGGGCCATCTCGGCGTACGCGCGGCGCAGCGCGGCGGCGTCGGCCAGGTCGAGGCGTACCGCGCCGAGGTCGAGGCGGTGCCGCAGCCCGGGGGCGGCGGCCTTGAGCGCCACCGGCCAGCCGAGCCGCTCCCCCACCGCCGCCGCCTCCTCGGCCGAGCGGGCCGGCACCGAGTCCACCACGTCGATCCCGTACGCGCGCAGCAACGCCGCCGAGTCGGCCCCGTCCGGGCGCAGCGCGGCGTGCCCGGCCGCCCGGTCCACGTCGGCCAGTTCCGGCAGCACGCCCGGTGGCCGGCGCAGCCAGTCCGCGTACGCGGTCACCCGGCCCAGCGCGCGTACCGCCTCCTCCACGCTCGGGTACGCCGGCACCCCGGCCGGCACCAGCCCGGCCAGGAACGTCGCCACCACCGGCTTGCCGGTGACCTTCGCGTCGGGCAGCGCCGCGGCGAAGTCGGCCACCGGGTCGGCGAGCTGGCCCGGCAGCGGCGGCGCGAACACCGCCACCACGGCGTCCACCCGCTCGTCGGCCACCGCGTCACCGAGCGCGGCGGCGTACGCGGCGGCACCGGCGCTCGGCCCCACGTCCTGCGGGTAGCCGTCGGCTACTGCCAGTCCCTGGGCGGCGCAGGCGGTCGCGGCCAGCCCGGTCAGCGCCGACGAGTTGCCCACCACCGCGACCCGCCGCCCGGCCGGCAGCGGCTGGTGGGCCAGCAGCACACCCACGTCGAGCAGTTCGGACACGGTGTCCACCCGGATCACACCGGACTGGGCGAACAGCGCGCTCACCGCCGCCGCGTCCAGCGCGGGTGCCTCCCCCACGCCCGGCGGCCGCGCCAGCGAGGCGAGTGCCACCACCGGCTTGCTGCGGCCGATGCGCCGGGCCAGCCGGGCGAACTTGCGCGGGTTGCCGAACGTCTCCAGGTAGAGCGTGATGACGTCGGTGGCCGGGTCGTCCTGCCAGTACTGGAGCAGGTCGTTGCCGGACACGTCGGCCCGGTTGCCGGCCGACACGAAGCTGGACAGGCCGAGCCCGCGCCGGGACGCCTCGGCCAGCAGCGCCACCCCGAACGCGCCGGACTGGCTGAACACGCCGACCCGGCCCGCCGCGGGCAGCACCGGGGCGAGCGTGGCGTTGAGGCGTACCGCCGGGTCGGTGTTGGCGACGCCGAGGCAGTTCGGGCCGACCACCCGCATGCCGGCCAGGTGCGCGGCGCGGACCAGCGCGCGCTGCGCCGCCGCGCCGGCCGGGCCGGACTCGGCGAACCCGGCCGAGATCACCACCAGCCCGTGCGCGCCGGCGCGTGCGGCGTCGTGCACCACGTCGGTCACCGCGTCCGGCGGGACCGCCACCACGGCGAGGTCGACGTCCTGGCCGGCGTCGGCCGCCGACGGGTACGCGGGCAGCCCCGCCACCGTCGCCGCGCTCGGGTGCACCGGCACGATCGCCCCGGCGAAGCCGCCGTCGCGCAGGTGCCCGAGCAGCGCCGCGCCGACGCCCTGGCCGGTGGTGCTGGCGCCGTACACGGCGATGCCACGCGGCGCGAGCAGCCGGGCGATCGACCGGGCCTCGGTGCGGTGCTCCCGGCCGCGCTGCACCGCAAGCGTCGCCTCGGTGGGCGCGATCGGGAAGCTCAGGTGCACCACGCCGTCGGCGTACTGGCGCTGGACCTGGTAGCCGAAGTCGGCGAAGACCCGCAGCATCGTCCCGTTGGCCGGGAGCACCTCGGCGACGAAGTGCACGATCCCGTGGCGCCCGGCCGCGTCGGCCAGGTGCTCCAGCAGCACCGAGCCGATGCCCCGGCCCTGGTAGGCGTCCTCGACGACGAACGCCACCTCGGCCTCGGGCGAGGCGGGGCCGAGCCGCTCGTAGCGGCCGACGGCGACGATCCGCTCGCCGGCCAGCACCACGAACGCCTCCCGGTCGCGGTGGTCGACGTTGACGAAACGCTTCAGGTCGCGTTCCGGGATGCGCGGGTACGGCGAGAAGTACCGCAGGTATCGGGTGCGCTCCGAGAAACGGCCGTGCATGGCCACGATCTCGGGCGCGTCCTCCGGACGGATCGGTCGCAACTGGACGGTCGTGCCGTCGCTGAGCAGCACGTCCAGCGGTTGTTCGACGGTGGTCACCGGTCGGTCCTCCCCTGCCGCCGGCTCAGTCGCGCGGGTCGTGCGGATCGAGCCCGAGCAGTGGGAAGACGGCCTTGCGGGTGGCCGCGACGGCCCGGTCCACCGCGTTCGGCTCGCCGCTGGGCTGCCACGGCAGGTACGACGGGTCCACGTCGTCGGTCATCCGCAGCGGCACGTCGTGCCCGGGTAGCCGCCGCGCGGCCAGCTCCCGCCAGCCGGGCGGGGTCAGCATCGCCGGGTCGACCGGCTCACCGGTGGCGATCGCGAGCAGGTGCGTCCACGCCCGGGGCACCACCTCGACCAGCGCGTACCCGCCGCCGCCGGTGGCGACCCAGCGACCGTCGCACAGCTCGTCGGCGAGCGCCCGCAGCGAGCGGTACGTGGCCCGCTGCCCGTCCACCGACAGGTGCAGGTCGGCCAGCGGATCCTTGCGGTGCCCGTCGGCGCCGCACTGGGTGACGAGCACCTGCGGCCGGAACGCGCGCAGCACCGACGGCACGATCGCGTGGAACGCCCGCTGCCAGCCCGCGTCACCCACACCCGGGGGCAGCGGCACGTTCACAGCGGTGCCCTCCGCGCCCGGGCCGCCGGTCTCGTCCGGGAACCCGGTGCCGGGGAACAATGCGAGCGGCGTCTCGTGCAGGCTGATCGTGAGCACCCGGGGGTCGCGGTAGAAGATCTCCTGCACGCCGTCGCCGTGGTGCACGTCCACGTCCACGTACGCGATGCGCTGCGCGCCGAGGTCGAGCAGCCGCGCGATGGCCACGGCCGGGTCGTTGTAGACGCAGAACCCGGCGGCGCGGGCGGGCATGGCGTGGTGCAGCCCGCCGGCGACGCTGACCGCGCGCCGGGCCTCGCCGCGCCACACCGCCTCGGCGGCGGCCGTCGTGGCGCCGGCGATCAGCGCGCTCGCGTCGTGCATCCCGTCGAAGACCGGATTGTCCGAGGTGCCCAGACCGAAGCCGGCGAACAGCGGGTCACGCGGCGCGGCCCGGACCGCGTCCAGGTAGGCCGGATCGTGTACGCGGGTGAGCAGCGCGTCGTCGGCCGGCTCGGGCTTGACCAGCCGTACGCCGGGCCGGTCCAGCACACCCAGTTCACGGGCGAGCGCCATGGTCAGCTCGACCCGGACCGGGTCGAGGGGATGGTCGCCCATGTCGTAAGCGAGGAGAGCCTCGTCCCACACCACCACCGTGTCGTCGGCCATGCGGCCATCGTCGCACGTGGTCCGGGACGCGCCCACCAGTCGTACGCTCACCGGCCGGACGTGCCACCTGTCGCGACCGGACGGTCCGGGTCGGCCACCCACTCGCTCCACGAACCGACGTACAACGCGGCGTCCGGGCGACCGGCCAGGTGCAACGCGAGCACGGCCTGCGCGGCGGTCACCCCGGAGCCGCAGTACGCACCGACCGGCGCGTCCGCGTCCACCCCGGCGGCGGCGAACCGCTCCCGCAGCGCACCGGCGTCGGGGAACCGGCCCTGCGTGACGTACTCCGGTGCGGGCACGTTCACCGCGCCCGGCACGTGCCCGGCGACCGGGTCGACCGGCTCGTGCTCGCCCCGGTAGCGCGGCGCGGCCCGGACGTCGATCAGCACGCCGGGTTCGGCGGCGGCGAGCCGGGCGGCCTGCGCGGCGTCGAGTACCGGCAGCGCCCCAGGCGCCACCGTCACGTCGCCCGGCGCCGGGGCGGGCACGCTCGTGTCGACCGGCAGCCCGGCGGCCGTCCAGGCCGGGAAGCCGCCATGCAGCACCCGCACCTGCCGGTGCCCGGCCCAGCGCAGCGTCCACCAGGCGCGGGCGGCGGACATGCCGTCGCCGTCGTACACGACCACCGGATGACCGGTGCGGACGCCGGCGGCCCGCAGCGCGGCCTGCAACGCCGCCGGGTCCGGAAGCGGGTGCCGCCCGGCGCCGCCGGGCGGTCCGCACATCTCGGTGTCCAGGTCGACGAAGACGGCGCCGGGCAGGTGGCCTGCGGCGTAGTCGTCGCGCCCGGGCGGGCCGGTCAGCCGCCAGCGGACGTCGAGCAGGGTCGGCGGGTCGGCGTGATCGAGTTCGGCGGCGAGCCGGTCGGGCTCGACCAGCAGGTCTGCGGTGGCGGACATACGGTCCAGTCAACACCATTCGGCGCGCCACCTCCGGCTTCGCCTCCGTCGATGGTCGGTGGTAACGGGTACCATCGGAGCCCAGGAGGCCGCAGACGTGAAGCACGACCTTGTTGACACCACCGAGATGTACCTGCGCACCATCCTCGAACTCGAGGAGGAGGGGGTGCCGCCGCTTCGTGCCCGCATCGCCGAGCGGCTGAAGCAGAGTGGCCCGACCGTCAGCCAGACCGTCGCCCGCATGGAGCGCGACGGCCTGCTCACCGTCGAGGGCGACCGGCACCTGACCCTCACGCCGCAGGGCCGCAACACCGCCGTGTCCGTGATGCGCAAGCACCGGCTGGCCGAGCTGCTGCTGGTGAACGTGATCGGGATGCCCTACGAGGAGGCCCACGAGGAGGCCTGCCGGTGGGAGCACGTGATGAGCGACGCGGTGGAGAAGCGGGTCTTCGACCTGCTCAACCGCCCGACCCGCTCGCCGTACGGCAACCCGATCCCGGGCCTGGAGGAGCTGGGCGACCCGGGCCAGTTGCCCGCCGACGCGGTCGAGGGTGAGCGCAACCTGGCGTTCCCCGGCCTGTCCGGCACTGTCGTGGTGCGGCGGATCTGCGAGAGCGTGCAGACCGACTCGGACGTGCTCCGGCAGTTGCACGCCGCCGGCGTCGACCCGGGCGCGACGGTGACGGTGGCGCAGGAACGCGACGCCGTCTCCATCGACCGCTCCGGTGACCGGGTCCGGCTGCCCCGCGAGGTGGCGTCCCGGGTGTTCGTCGCGGCCCGCTGACGCGGCTCCCGGTCAGAGCTGCCGGGTGTCGATCACCTTGGCCAGCGTGACCAGCTTGCCGGCCGTCTTGTCCGCCTCCGCCTTCGCGGTGCCGGTCGGGGCGGTCCAGCGCAGCGTGGCGAGCCGCCCCTCGGTGGCCAGCCAGCCGACCTCGGCGGCCGGCCCGGACTTCGCGGTCTTGGGCAGCGTGCGCCGGTAGGCGGCCTTGCCCAGCTTGCTGATCTTCGCCGCGCCGCTGGGCTGCACGTCCAGGGCGAACGTGGCGGCGTCGATCGACGTCTCGGTCACCGACAGCGTCAGCTCCGGCAGCACCGCCCCGGCGGCGCGGACCACGCAGGTGTGGGTGTCGCCCCGCTCGGTGGCCGCCGCCACGTCGAACGTGCCGCCGGTGTGCTCGGCGATCACCGCGAAGTCGAGCAGCCGGCACGCCCCGCCCGAGGACGCCGCCGCGACCGGGACCGGCGGAGGCGGGGGCGGCGGCCCGGCCGCCGTGGGCGCCTCGTCGGCGCAGCCGGCGGCGAGCAGGACGGCCGGAACGGCCAGCCAGAATCGGGCACGCACGGGAGACCTCCGCGGTCGGCGGCGGGTTCGACCCGCCGGAGTTCCGTCGGACACCGTACGGCGTGCCCCAGCGGGGACGGAAGCCCCCTAATCGGCCACGTACGGGCAGTGCCGGCAGCCTCGCCCGCAGCACGTGCCACGCCGGGCGAGAAATCCCGCGCTGAGCACGAACAGCCCGGTCTCCGGGTCCAGGTAGCCGGCCTCCCCGGCGGCCAGCGCGGCGGCGTGCGCGGCAAGGATCCGTTCCCGTCCGGGGTGATCCGGCGACAGCCGCGACGGGTGCGGTTCGGTAAGGGGCCGGTCGGCCGGCTCGTCACGCACCGCTGGAGTCTACGGAGTGGCCTCCCGTACCCTCGCGCGGCGCCTGGGTGCTTACGCTGGTACCTCCCGTCGCGCCGGCTGTCCGGGAGGGACACCAAGACCGGTGCGGTTCCGCCGTGAACCGGTCCGCGCCGACCGGGCATGAACGGGTGTGACAAACAAGATGCACCGGGCCGAGGCCCACGAGCGGGGACATCCCGGGGTCGGGCCGCCCGACGAGCCCTCGGACGACGACGTGATCCGCGCGTCCGTCGCGGAGCCGGAGCGGTTCGGGCCGTTGTTCGACCGGCATGCCGTCCCCGTGCACCGTTATCTGGCTCGTCGCATCGGCCCGCCGGCCGACGACCTGTTGGCCGAGACCTTCCTGGTCGCATTCCGGCGGAGGGCGTCCTACACCTCGGACGTCGGCGTACGGCCGTGGCTGTTCGGTATCGCCACCAACCTCGTGCGCCGGCACGTGCGGACCGAGGAACGCCGCTACCGCGCGCTGGCCCGGCTCGCCGCCGGCGAGGTGGCACCGCCGGTGATCGAGGACGCGATCGACCGGCTGGACGCCGGCGCCCTACGCCGGGACCTGGCCCTGGCGCTGGCCTCGCTGCACCGGCGGGACCGGGACGTGTTGCTGCTCACCGCGTGGGCGGACCTGTCGTACGAGCAGATCGCCGCCGTGCTCGACATCCCGCTCGGCACCGTCCGTTCCCGCCTGCACCGTGCCCGCCGACTCACCCGACTCGCGCTCGCCATCGAGGAGCCGACATGAACGAGATCAACCTGCTGCGGACGCACGGGCCGGATGCCCCGGAAGCGTCCACCGAGACGCTCCGCCTCGCGAGGGAACGCCTCGCCGGCGAGTTCACCGCCGCATCCGTACGCCGGACCGTCCCGCCGCTGCGGCGGCGGACGCTCCTGGTGGCCGCCGCGGCCGCGGTGGTAGCCGGGGCGGGCGTCGGCCTCGCGGTACGTCCGCTCGATCGATCGGCGGAGCCGTTGACCCTGGTGGCTGCGACGATCCCGGAGTTTCCGCTGACCCTGCGGTCGCGGCCGGCGACGCTGAGCCCACCTCGCTACAGCTACGCTCCGGGCCAGTTCCTCGCCGTGTACCTGTCCCGCAGCACCACCGACGACGTCCACCTCTTCGTCTGGGACAGTGCACCGGCACGGATCACGAAGACGTCGCGTCCGGTGGCCGTCGCAGGCCGCCCGGCCGAGATGTACGAGGAGCCGAATCCCGGCGGACCGCGTCGGCTCGTCGTGTCGTGGGAGCGCAGGCCCGGTCAGTGGGTGACGCTGACCGGCCACGGCATGTTCGCCGACGACGCGGCGCTGCTCCGGCTGGCCGAGCACGTCGTCGACGAGCCGCAGCAGGTGCCGCTGCGGGTGCGGCTGGCGCCGCGCGGTTGGCGGGTCGCCATGTTCAAGGACGACACCATCCTTACCCTGCGGGGCGACTCCCCCGACGAGACGCTCACCGTGCAGGTGGTGCCGCGCCGTGACCCGGACCTGCTGCGCACCGTGATGGGAGCCCGGGACGAGCGAAGGGTCACGGTGGGCGGCCGGGAAGCCCATCTGATCCGCACCGACGAGCTCTGGTTCCTGCAGGCCGAGGTGCCCGGCGGGGCCGTGGTCAACCTGCAGGCGCCGCTGCGGCTCTCCGCCGGCCAGGTCGTCGCGATCGCCGAGCAGGTATCCGTGACTCCGCGCCGCCCCTGACCGGCCCCCCTGCCGGCACCTGTCCGAGTGGCCTCCTGCCTAGTTGCCGCCCGGGCCGCCGTCGCTCCCGAGGCGTTCCAGGTACGGCAGGAACGCCTCGGGCCGCTCGAACATCGAACGGTGCCCGGCACGCGGGATCACCAGATGGTCCTTGCGCGGCGCTTGGAGCTGCGCGTACCACTCGTCGAACAGGCGCAGCCGGCCCGGCACCTCCTGCGCGCCGTCCACGAAGTACGCCGGCACCGCGAGCTGCCGCACGTCACGCCGGAAGTCGATCTCCTGCAACCGGGGGTAGAGCACGTCCCAGCCGTCCAGGAAACCGAACAGGTGCACCTTCTCCAGCAGGCTGTACTCGGACACGCCCAGGTTGCCGACGGTCCCGGTCTCGTCCTCGCTCGCGCCTTCCCGGTCGACCGGGAAGGCGCCGGCCTCGTTTGTCAGCAACGGCTCGTACGCCCAGACGTCGCGGTAGGGCGGCGGACCCTGCGCGGTCATCCGGTCCGCGAGCGCCGTCCGGCCGGTGCGGCGGGCCCAGGCCACGGTGTCGGAGTACTGACTGCGGTCGGCCTCGCGCAGGCTCACCACCTGCCCGACGCCGACGTACGCGGCGAACAGTTCCGGGTGCTGTCGCACGGCGAGCAGGCCGGCGATGGTGCCGCCGGAGTGCGCGACCAGGTGGATCCGATCCCGGCCCAGCCGTTCCCGCAGGTGCCGGGCCACCGCGACCAGGTCGTCCACCTCGTCGTCCAGGCGCCAGTCAGACGGAGCGCGGAACCCCGACCAGGAGCGTGGCCCGCCGGCACGGTCCCACACGGCCACCACGAATCGGCGCTCCAGCTCGGGCAGGTGGCGACGGACCGAGCCGATCTCCGAGCCGCCGGGCGGCCCGGGCACCACGAGCAGCACCGGAGCGCTGCGGTCCGTACCCCTGATCAGCAGGCCCAGCTCGCGCCCGGAGGACTCGACGGTGTCGAAGCGGGCGATGCCGCCGGGGATCGGGTCGGTGCGGCCCGGCACGGCCGCGCCGAACGTGACGAGCGCGAGCAGCGCGGCCAGCAGGCCGACGCCGATCCGGCCCGCCCAGCGCGGCACCGGCC
>NZ_JBXUOV010000027.1:0-46158 GCF_057196585.1 Micromonospora sp. ATLC20 | reverse complement strand
GGCCCGCCGTGCGGGCCCCAGCCACCGTGGCCGGGCGCACTCCCCGGCGCCGGCCACCCGCCGCCGTGCGCCGGCTGACTCCCCGGGTACGCCCCGAACGCCGGCCCGTGCGCCGGTGGACCCCCCGGGTACGGCCCGTGCGCCGGCGCGGACGCGGGACCCGGCGGGTACGGCCCGGGGCGGGTCGGGTCGCCTCCCGGCGCGGCCGGTTCCGTCACGGGGTCCTCCTGTCCACACGCCCGCCGCGCGGCGGACACCGGCCAGGCTACCGCCGCCGATCATTGCGGGGCGGGCGGGCGCGGGCCCGCTCCCCCACCGGGTCAGTCGAAGTTCGGCGCGAAGTCGTGGCCGAACGACGCGTCCGCGGCCCGGACCACACCGATCACCACCGCCGCGACCACCGCGGCGGCGGTCAGCACCAGACCGGTCCGCGCCATCTGCTCGCCGCGCCGCAGCCAGTCCGCGCCGGTGAGATAACCACCCGACGCGTACGCCTCCCGGCGGGCCTGCCGGGCGAGCACGAGCGCGATGGTGGCCGGCACCGCCCCGCCGATGAAGAAGCCGGTGAGCGCGCCGATCAGCCCGAGCGCGAAGACGGCGCGGGCCTTCGTGGAGCGGACCGGTTCCGGATCGTACGGATGGCGGTACGCCTGCGGCACGACGGGCGCCTGCCCGGGCACGGTCGTCATGCCTCCATCATGCCCCGGATCCGGTCCCCCGGTCCCGGCACTCCGGACGCGACGAGGCCCCCGGCGGATGCCGGGGGCCTCGTCGTTGCCTACTGCTTAGCGGTACGACCCGAAGTCGAAGTCGTCCAGCGGAACCGCCTGGCCGCTGGCCGGCCCGAAGCCGTAGTCGGTCTCCGGGTAGCCGGTCATCGAGTAGACCTTGGCCTTCGCCTCCTCGGTCGGCTCGACCCGGACGTTGCGGTACTTGCTGATGCCCGTACCGGCCGGGATGAGCTTACCGATGATCACGTTCTCCTTGAGGCCGATCAGCGAGTCGCTGCGGGCGTGGATCGCCGCGTCCGTCAGCACCCGGGTGGTCTCCTGGAAGGAGGCCGCCGACAGCCAGGAGTCAGTGGCCAGCGAGGCCTTGGTGATACCCATCAGCACCGGGCGACCGGCGGCGGGCTCGCCACCCTCGCCGACGAGCCGGCGGTTCTCCGACTCGAACAGCGCCCGGTCGACCAGCACACCCGGCAGGAACTCGGTCGAGCCGGAGTCGATCACCGTCACCCGCTTGAGCATCTGGCGGATGATGATCTCGATGTGCTTGTCGTGGATGAGCACACCCTGCGAGCGGTAGACCTCCTGGACCTCCTGGGTCAGGTGGACCTGGACCGCGCGCGGGCCGAGGATGCGCAGCAGCTCGTGCGGGTCGATGGTGCCCTCGGTGAGCTTCTCGCCGACCTCGACGTGGTCGCCGTCGTGCGCCCGGAGCCGGACCCGCTTCGAGATCTTGTCGTAGACGATCTCGTCGCTGCCGTCGTCCGGGATGACCACGATCTTGCGGGACCGCTCGCCGTCCTCGATCCGGATGCGACCCGGGGTGTCGGCGATGGGCGCCTTACCCTTCGGCACCCGGGCCTCGAAGATCTCCTGGACACGGGGCAGACCCTGGGTGATGTCCTCACCCGCGACACCACCGGTGTGGAAGGTACGCATCGTCAGCTGCGTACCCGGCTCACCGATCGACTGGGCGGCGATGATGCCGACCGCCTCGCCGACGTCCACGGTCTTGCCGGTCGGCAGCGAGCGGCCGTAGCACGCACCGCAGACACCCAGCTTCGACTCGCAGGTGAGCACGCTGCGCACCCGCACCGTCTCCACGCCGGCGGCGACGATCGCGTCGACCCCGATGGAGTTGATGTCCTGGCCGCGGTGGGCCACCACGGTGCCGTCCGGGCCCTTGATGTCGTCGGCGAGCGTCCGGGCGTGCACGCTGGTCTCGGCGTGCTCGTGCACGACCAGCTTGCCGTCGATGCGCTCACCGATCTGCATCGGGATGGCACGGTCGGTGCCGCAGTCCTCCTCGCGGATGATGACGTCCTGCGAGACGTCCACCAGACGCCGGGTCAGGTAACCCGAGTCGGCGGTACGCAGGGCGGTGTCCGCGAGACCCTTACGGGCACCGTGCGTGGAGATGAAGTACTCCAGCACGGACAGACCCTCCCGGTAGCTGGCCTTGATCGGCCGCGGGATGATCTCGCCCTTCGGGTTGGCCACCAGACCACGGATCGCCGCGATCTGCCGGAGCTGGAGCAGGTTACCGCGGGCACCCGAGTTGATCATCTTCCACAGCGGGTTCTCCTGCGGCAGCGCGGTGTCCATCTCCTTGGCGACCTCGTTGGTCGCCTTGGTCCAGATCTCGATGAGCTCGCCGCGACGCTCCTCGGCGGTCATCAGACCACGCTGGTACTGCTTGTCGATCCGGTCGGCTTCCTTCTCGTACCGCTCCAGGATCTCCCGCTTGCGCGGCGGAGCGATGACGTCCTCCATGCCGATGGTGACGCCGGACCAGGTGGCCCAGTGGAAACCGGCCTCCTTGAGCCCGTCCAGGGTGGCCGCCAGGGCCACCTTCGGGAAGCGCTCGGCGAGGTCGTTGACGATCGCGGAGAGCTGGCCCTTGCGGATCTCGTAGTTCACGAAGCGGTAGCCCGGGGGCAGCGTCTCGTTGAACAGGACCCGGCCCAGCGTGGTCTCCACGGTCACCGGCTCGCCCTCGGTCCATCCCTCGGGGGCGGTCCACGGCTCGGCGCCGGCGCCGTTGTCCACACCGACCACGTCGCGCAGCCGGATCCGGACCGGAGCCTGCAGGTGCAGCTCGCCGTTGTCGTACGCCATCCGCGCCTCGGCGTCCGAGCTGAACGCCCGGCCCTCGCCCTTGCCACCCGCAGTGAGGTGGGTCAGGTGGTAGAGACCGATGACCATGTCCTGGGTGGGCATGGTGACCGGCTTGCCGTCGGCCGGCTTGAGGATGTTGTTCGACGACAGCATCAGGATCCGCGCCTCGGCCTGGGCCTCGGCGGACAGCGGCACGTGGACCGCCATCTGGTCACCGTCGAAGTCGGCGTTGAACGCGGTGCAGACCAGCGGGTGGATCTGGATGGCCTTGCCCTCGACCAGCTGCGGCTCGAAGGCCTGGATGCCCAGACGGTGCAGGGTCGGCGCGCGGTTCAGCAGCACGGGGTGCTCGCCGATGACCTCTTCCAGCACGTCCCACACGACCGGCCGCTGCCGCTCGACCATCCGCTTGGCGGACTTGATGTTCTGCGCGTGGTTGAGGTCGACCAGCCGCTTCATCACGAACGGCTTGAACAGCTCCAGCGCCATCTGCTTGGGCAGGCCGCACTGGTGCAGCTTGAGCTTCGGGCCGACCACGATGACCGAACGGCCGGAGTAGTCGACGCGCTTGCCCAGCAGGTTCTGGCGGAACCGGCCCTGCTTGCCCTTGAGCATGTCGGACAGCGACTTCAGCGGCCGGTTACCCGGGCCGGTGACCGGACGACCACGACGGCCGTTGTCGAACAGCGCGTCGACGGCCTCCTGGAGCATCCGCTTCTCGTTGTTGACGATGATCTCGGGCGCGCCGAGGTCGATCAGCCGCTTGAGGCGGTTGTTCCGGTTGATCACACGCCGGTACAGGTCGTTCAGGTCGGAGGTCGCGAAGCGGCCACCGTCGAGCTGCACCATCGGGCGCAGGTCCGGCGGGATGACCGGGACGCAGTCCAGCACCATGCCGAGCGGCGAGTTGCGGGTGTTCTGGAACGCCGCGACGACCTTGAGCCGCTTGAGCGCCCGGATCTTCCGCTGGCCCTTGCCGGAGCGGATGGTCTCGCGCAGGTTCTCCGCCTCGGCCTCCAGGTCCATGTTCTGGACCAGGGCCTTGATCGCCTCGGCGCCCATGCTGCCGGTGAAGTACTCACCGAAGCGGTCGCGCAGCTCGCGGTAGAGCAGCTCGTCGGTGACCAGCTGCTTCGGCTCCAGCTTGCGGAAGGTGTCGAGGACCTCGTCGAGGCGGTCGATCTCGCGCTGGGCCCGGTCGCGGATCTGGCGCATCTCGCGCTCTCCGCCCTCCTTGACCTTGCGCCGGACGTCCGCCTTCGCGCCCTCGGCCTCCAGCTCGGCCAGGTCGGCCTCCAGCTTGGCGGCCCGCTTCTCGATCTCCGAGTCGCGGCTGTTCTCGGCCTGCCGCTTCTCGGCCAGGATCTCGTTCTCGATGGTCGAGAGGTCGCGGTGACGCGCTTCGGCGTCCACGCTCGTCACGACGTACGAGGCGAAGTAGATGATCTTCTCAAGGTCCTTGGGGGCGAGGTCCAGCAGGTAGCCCAGCCGGCTCGGCACGCCCTTGAAGTACCAGATGTGGGTCACCGGAGCGGCCAGCTCGATGTGACCCATCCGCTCCCGGCGAACCTTGGAGCGGGTCACCTCGACGCCGCAGCGCTCGCAGATGATGCCCTTGAAGCGGACCCGCTTGTACTTACCGCAGTAGCACTCCCAGTCCCGCTGCGGACCGAAGATCTTCTCGCAGAAGAGCCCGTCCTTCTCCGGCTTGAGGGTGCGGTAGTTGATGGTCTCGGGCTTCTTGACCTCGCCGTGGGACCACTGACGGATGTCGTCAGCGGTGGCGAGGCCGATGCGCAGCTCGTCGAAGAAGTTGACGTCGAGCACTATGTCCCCTATGTCGTCGTCTGTACTGCTAGCTAACGAGTGGGATCCGGGGCAGGGTCACCCTGCCCCGGATCACCACCTCAGACCTCTTCGACCGAGCTCGGCTCGCGCCGGGACAGGTCGATGCCCAGCTCCTCCGCCGCCCGGAACACCTCGTCGTCGGTCTCGCGCATCTCCAGGGCCACACCGTCGCTGGAGAGCACCTCGACGTTGAGGCACAGCGACTGCAGCTCCTTGAGCAGCACCTTGAACGACTCCGGGATGCCCGGCTCGGGGATGTTCTCGCCCTTGACGATCGCCTCGTAGACCTTGACCCGGCCCAGGACGTCGTCGGACTTGATGGTCAGCAGCTCCTGCAGGGCGTAGGCGGCGCCGTACGCCTGCATGGCCCAGCACTCCATCTCACCGAAGCGCTGGCCACCGAACTGCGCCTTACCACCCAGCGGCTGCTGCGTGATCATCGAGTACGGGCCGGTCGACCGGGCGTGGATCTTGTCGTCGACCAGGTGGTTGAGCTTCAGGATGTAGACGTAGCCGACCGCGATCGGGTCGGGCAGCGGCTCGCCGGAACGACCGTCGAACAGCTGCGCCTTGCCGCTGCCCCCGATGAGCTGGTTGCCGTCCCGGTTGGGCAGGGTCGACGCCAGCAGACCGGAGATCTCCTCCTCGCGGGCACCGTCGAAGACCGGAGTGGCCACGTTGGTGTCCGGCTCGGACTCGTGCGCGTTGATCGAGCGGAGCTGGCGCTTCCACTCGGCGTCGTCGCCGTCCACGCTCCAGCCGGTCTTGGCCACCCACCCGAGGTGGGTCTCCAGGACCTGGCCGATGTTCATCCGGGACGGCACACCGAGCGGGTTCAGCACGATGTCGACCGGGGTCCCGTCCTCCAGGAACGGCATGTCCTCGATCGGCAGGATCTTGGAGATGACGCCCTTGTTGCCGTGGCGGCCCGCGAGCTTGTCACCGTCCTGGATCTTGCGCTTCTGGGCCACGTAGACCCGGACCAGCTCGTTCACGCCCGGGGGCAGCTCGTCGCCGTCCTCGCGGGAGAAGGTACGCACACCGATGACCGTGCCGGTCTCGCCGTGCGGCACCTTCAGCGAGGTGTCCCGGACCTCGCGCGCCTTCTCGCCGAAGATCGCGCGGAGCAGCCGCTCCTCGGGGGTCAGCTCGGTCTCACCCTTCGGAGTGACCTTGCCGACCAGGATGTCACCGGGGACGACCTCGGCGCCGATCCGGATGATGCCGCGCTCGTCGAGGTCCGCGAGCATCTCCTCGCTGACGTTCGGGATGTCGCGGGTGATCTCCTCCGGGCCGAGCTTGGTGTCCCGGGCGTCGACCTCGTGCTCCTCGATGTGGATCGAGGTGAGCACGTCCTGCTGCACGAGGCGCTGCGACAGGATGATCGCGTCCTCGTAGTTGTGGCCCTCCCAGCACATGAACGCCACCAGCAGGTTGCGTCCGAGCGCCATCTCGCCCTCGTCGGTGCACGGACCGTCGGCGATGACCTGACCGGCCTCGACGCGGTCGCCCTCGAAGACGACCGGCTTCTGGTTGACGCAGGAGCCGGCGTTGGAGCGGCGGAACTTGTGCAGCAGGTACGTCCGGCGGTGGCCGTCGTCCTGGTGGACGGTGATGTAGTCCGCGCACAGGTCCTCGACCACACCGCCGACCTCGGCGACGACGACGTCACCGGCGTCGACCGCGGCGCGGTACTCCATGCCCGTACCGACCAGCGGGGCCTCGGCCTTGACCAGCGGCACCGCCTGACGCTGCATGTTCGCGCCCATGAGCGCGCGGTTGGCGTCGTCGTGCTCAAGGAACGGGATCATCGCGGTGGCGACCGAGGTCATCTGCCGCGGCGACACGTCCATGTAGTCCACGGCGCCCGGCGCGACGTCCTCGGTCTCGCCGCCCTTACGGCGGACCAGGACGCGGTCCTCGGCGAAGGTGCCGTCCGACTTCAGCGGGGCGTTCGCCTGCGCCTTGACGAACCGGTCCTCCTCGTCCGCGGTCAGGTAGTCGATCTGGTCGGTGACCCGGCCGTCGATGACCTTCCGGTACGGCGTCTCGATGAAGCCGAACGGGTTGACCCGGGCGAACGTGGACAGGGCGCCGATCAGGCCGATGTTCGGGCCTTCCGGCGTCTCGATCGGGCACATCCGGCCGTAGTGGGACGGGTGCACGTCGCGGACCTCGAAGCCGGCCCGCTCGCGGGACAGACCACCCGGGCCGAGCGCGCTCAGCCGGCGCCGGTGGGTCAGGCCCGCCAGCGGGTTGGTCTGGTCCATGAACTGGGACAGCTGCGACGTACCGAAGAACTCCTTGATCGCCGCCACCACCGGGCGGATGTTGATCAGGGTCTGCGGCGTGATCGCCTCGACGTCCTGGGTGGTCATCCGCTCGCGGACGACCCGCTCCATCCGGGAGAGACCCACCCGGACCTGGTTCTGGATCAGCTCGCCCACGGTACGCAGGCGACGGTTGCCGAAGTGGTCGATGTCGTCGGCCTCGTAGCCCTCCTCACCGGCGTGCAGCCGGCAGAGGTATTCCACGGTGGCGACGATGTCGTCCTCGGTGAGCGTGCCGGTGGTGATCGGCACGTCCAGCTCGAGCTTCTTGTTGAACTTGTAGCGCCCGACCTTGGCGACGTCGTACCGCTTCGGGTTGAAGAAGAGGTTGTCGAGCAGGGTCTGGGCGTTCTCACGGGTCGGCGGCTCGCCAGGGCGGAGCTTCCGGTAGATGTCGAGCAGGGCCTCGTCCTGGCCGGCGATGTGGTCCTTCTCGAGCGTGGTCATCATGAGCTCGGACCAGCCGAACTTCTCACGGATGCGCTCGGCGGACCACCCGATGGCCTTGAGCAGGACGGTGACGGCCTGGCGGCGCTTGCGGTCGATGCGAACGCCGACCGTGTCGCGCTTGTCGATGTCGAACTCCAGCCAGGCACCCCGGCTCGGGATGACCTTGACGCTGGAGAGGTCGCGGTCGGAGGTCTTGTCCGGCTGCTTGTCGAAGTACACGCCCGGCGAGCGGACGAGCTGGCTGACCACGACGCGCTCGGTGCCGTTGATGATGAAGGTGCCCTTCGGCGTCATCATCGGGAAGTCACCCATGAACACCGTCTGGCTCTTGATCTCGCCAGTGGTGTTGTTGGTGAACTCCGCGGTCACGAACAGCGGCGCGCAGTAGGTCAGGTCCTTCTCCTTGCACTCCTCGATCGAGGCCTTGACCTCGTCGAAGCGCGGAGCCGAGAAGGAGAGCGACATGGTGCCGGAGAAGTCCTCAATGGGACTGATCTCGTCGAGGATCTCCGCGAGACCCGAGCGTGCGTGCGGGTCGTCCGCCGACCGGCCCTGCCAAGCCTCGTTGCCGACGAGCCAGTCGAAGGACTCGTTCTGGATGGCGAGGAGGTTGGGGACCTCGAGGTGTTCGGTGATCCGACCGAAAGAAACTCGGCGGGGCGCGAATGCGCTCGACGTACGACTGGTCTTCGCAGGGCGGGAAGCTGCCAAGATGCGTCCTTCCGAGGACCGGTGCTGCAGAACGGCTGGTACGCGTGCACTCCAATGACCCCACCAGAAATATCCACAATCGGACATTTCCGAGCAGGGGTCAAGTCGGAAGGCAGCGCAAACTAGCAGTGTAGCCGAGAGGCTAACCGCTGTCCAGCCCACCCCGCAGGTCGTCGCGGAACATGCCCTGGGACCTCGGAAAACCGGGTCGACCGGGCCGCTCGGAACGCGACGCTCCTGCCGGTCCGCTCGGGAGCCGCGGCGGCGGTGCTGCCGTTGCCCTTACCCGAGAGGCGGCCGTTGCAAGCGCGGAAGGTCTTGCTGATGTTCAGCGTGCCTGGCAGGCCGGTGCCGCGTCAAGGGCCGGTTACCGCTCGGGGTGTCTTTCCCACCGACGGGCTACCGACAGACGTCGCTGACCGGCCGATGAGAGGACGCTGTACGCCCTGCTCACGCCGTTCGCCGTCGGGTGGCACCAACACGGCGGGCGGTGACCCGGTCTCCCGGATCACCGCCCGCCGCGACGCGATGTGCCCCGGCTCACGTGAGCCGGACGCGCGTCAGGTGGAGCAAGGTCACTTGAGGGTGACCTTGGCGCCCTCGCCCTCGAGCTTGGCCTTGGCCTTCTCGGCGGTCTCCTTGTTGGCCTTCTCCAGGACGGCCTTCGGAGCGGCCTCGACCAGGTCCTTGGCCTCCTTGAGGCCCAGGCCGGTCAGCTCGCGCACGACCTTGATGACCTGGATCTTCTTGCCACCGTCGGCGTCGAGGATGACGTCGAACTCGTCCTTCTCCGGCTCGGCCTCGGCGGCCGGGGCACCCGGACCGGCCGGGCCGGCCATGGCGACCGGAGCGGCGGCGGTGACCTCGAAGGTCTCCTCGAACTGCTTCACGAACTCGGAGAGCTCGATCAGCGTCATCTCCTTGAACGCGTCGAGCAGCTCGTCGGTGCTGAGCTTCGCCATGTCTGGCGTCCTTTCTCGCAATGAAAACTAAGAACGTGGGTGCGCCGGGTGGCCTCAGGCCGCCTCGGCGCCCTCCTTCTCGCGCTTGTCCTGCAGGGCGGCCGCCAGACGCGCGGTCTTGGCGAGCGGAGCCTGGAACAGGGCCGCGGCCTTGCTCAGGTTGCCCTTCATGGCGCCGGCCAGCTTGGCCAGCAGCACCTCGCGGGACTCCAGGTCGGCGAGCTTCGTGACCTCGGCCGCGGAAATGGCCTTGCCCTCGAAGACACCGCCCTTGATGACGAGCTTCGGGTTGGCCTTCGCGAAGTCGCGAAGCCCCTTCGCCGCCTCGACGACGTCGCCCGAAACGAAAGTCAGCGCGGTAGGACCGGAGAACAGCTCGTCGAGCCCGGAGATGCCCGCATCGGCCGCGGCACGCTTTGCCAGCGTGTTCTTCGCGACCGTGTAGCTGGTCTCCTTGCCGAGCGAGCGCCGCAGCTGGGTGAGCTGCGAAACCGTGAGCCCGCGGTACTCGGTCAGCACGGTCGCTCCCGCGTTGCGGAAGCTCTCGGTCAGCTCGGCGACGGCCGTGGCCTTGTCGGCCCGGATCGGCTTGTCCGCCATGTCCCTCCTCTCTCGTTGCTCGGAGCTGGTACGCCGGCGGCGAGCCGAGGCTCGACGACGGCGGCGGAGGCATCACGACAACGAAAAAGCCCCGGCGCAGGGCGCACGGGGCGAGGGCCGGGACACTGACACAGTCGGCGGACCGTGGGTGACACCGAGTTTCGCTTACCGCCCTGCGCGGGTCGCCCGTCGTCGCGGGACCTTCGACCGTGCCGGAGCACGGTGACCAGCGGTCTTTGGGTGGAACTACCGCACCAGGTTACGCGACGTACGCCGCAGCACCAAATCGCGCCGGGTGCTCCCGGTCACCCATCGCTCAGGCCCGGGTACGCCGCGCCCAGGCGTAGCCGGTCAGCGCCACCGCCGCCCAGAGCGCCGCCCAGCCGGTGAGCAGCAGACCCTCGCCGGCCGCGACCGGCCCGGTGAGCGCCCGCGCGGTCGCCATCACCGGCGGGGCCAGCCACGGCACTACCGAGCCGGAGAGCCCGAGCACCACGACCCCGACCGCGCCGGTGACCAGCACCGCGACCCCGTAGCCGGCGCTGCGCGTCACCGCCCGGCTGGCGAGCGCGCCGAGCGCCACCGCCGCCGGCAGCGCGAGCAGGTGCGCCCAGAGCCCCAGGGCCACCCCGGCGAGCACCGGCCGCTCCCCCGGCCCGACGGCAGCGGTGACACCGCCCAGCGGCCACGGCAGCGCCAGCGCGAGCAGCACCACGGCGAGCCCCGCCACCAGCGCCGCGAGCAGCCCGGCCGCCCGTTCCCGGGCCGGGCCGGCCACCACCCGGGCGATCCGGCGCTGCACGTCGGGTTCCACGTTCAGCAGGATCTTGGTCTGCCAGGCCAGCACCGGGAACAGCACCACGGCGGAGACGCCGTAGGCCTCCGCCGGCCGGGCCCGGCCACCGCCGTAGAGGACGCCGAGGACGAGCAGGCCGGCCAGCACCGGCGCCAGCGCCCGTCCGGTACGCACGAAGCCGGCCAGCCGCAGCCGGACCAGCGCGATCACCTGGTCACCTCCGGCGCCGGCCCGGGCCGGGCAGAGTCCCCCTCGGCAGCGGCCTGGTCCGGGGAACCGGCGGCGGACGCGCCGGCCGATCCGCCGGTGCCCGACGGGCCGGCGGAGGCCGGCACCGGGTGCGTGGCCGGGGGCGGGACGGCGGGTTCGCGTACCCGAAGGATCTGGTGGCCGTCGGCGCGCAGGCGGGCGACGGCGGCGGCCAGCCCGGCGGCCGGCACCGCCAGCTCGACCACGGCGACGGCCGCGCCGCCCGACGACGCCTCCTCGGTCACCGTGCCGTCGGTGACCGACAGGTGCCGGGCACCCGGGAGCCGGACCGTCTCGCCCCGGTGGTCGCTGACCAGCACCGCGCCGCCGCCGGCCAGCACCTCGCCGATGATCTCGGGGACCGCCTCGCGGGCGGTGGCGTCCAGCCCCTCCCAGGGCTCGTCGAGCACCAGCAGGCCGGGCGGCCGCAGCAGTGCCTGCGCCAGGCCGACCTTCTGCGCGGTGCCCTTGGACAACCGCGGCAGGCGTACGTCGTGGAAGCGGGTCAGGCCCAGCCGCTCCACCCAGTGGCGCACCGCCCGGTCGGCGGCGGGACCGGGCAGGCCGGCGACGCGGCCCATCGCGGACAGGTAGGCCCCGACGGTGAACGGCTGGTCGGCGGGGAAGCGCTCCGGCACCCAGCCGACGACCGGCGGCCGGTCGGTGACCCGGCCCCGGCTCGGGCGCAGCACCCCGGCGGCGAGCTGGAGCAACGTGGACTTGCCGGCGCCGTTGCGGCCGAGCACCACCGCCGCCTCACCCGGGCCGATCGCTACGTCGACCTGCCGCAGCACCCACGGGCCGTGCCGGTGGTAGCGGAGCCAGACGCCGTCGAGCCGCATGCGCCCGAGCGTGCCACACCGGACAGACGGACGGGGCCCCGCCACGTCGTGGTGGCGGGGCCCCGTCCGGGAGTACGCGTGCTCAGCCCTCGGCCGAGCCCTCCTGGAAGTTCTTCACGACCTTCGGGTCGACCGGGACGCCCGGGCCCATCGTGGTGGTGAGGGTGACCTTCTTGAGGTAGGTGCCCTTGGCCGCGGACGGCTTGGCCCGCAGCACCTCGTCCAGCACCGCGGCGTAGTTGTCCACCAGCTGGTTCTCCGAGAAGGAGGCCTTGCCGATGATCAGGTGCAGGTTGGAGTGCTTGTCCACCCGGAAGGTGATCTTACCGCCCTTGATGTCCGAGACGGCCTTGGTGACGTCCATGGTCACGGTGCCGGTCTTCGGGTTCGGCATCAGACCGCGCGGGCCCAGGATCCGCGCGATCCGGCCGATCTTGGCCATCTGGTCGGGCGTGGCGATCGCCGCGTCGAAGTCCAGCCAACCGCCCTGGATACGGGCGACCAGCTCGTCGGTGCCCACCTCGTCCGCACCCGCGGCGACGGCCTCCTCGGCCTTCGCGCCGGCGGCGAAGACGATCACGCGGGCGGTCTTACCGGTGCCGTGCGGCAGGTTGACCGTGCCGCGGACCATCTGGTCCGCCTTGCGGGGGTCGACGCCGAGGCGCATCGCGACCTCGACCGTGGCGTCGAACTTGGTGTTGGTGGTGTCCTTGGCCAGCTTGACGGCCTCGACGGGGGTGTAGAGCTTCGACCGGTCGATGACCTCGGCGGCCTTGCGGTAGCTCTTGCTGCGCTGCATTTCTGGTGACTCCTGTGGTCTCTGGCGGGCGCGCGGCGTGCGCGGCCCTCCCACGAACAGAAAGATCGGGTGGGGCGGTGGAGCGAGATCAGTCGGCGACGGTCAGGCCCATCGACCGGGCGGTGCCGGCGATGATCTTCTCGGCCTGGTCGATGTCGTTGGCGTTGAGGTCGGCCATCTTCTTCTCGGCGATCTCGCGCAGCTGGGCGCGGGTGACCGAGCCGACCTTCTCCTTGTGCGGGACGCCCGAGCCCTTCTGCACACCGGCGGCCTTGATCAGCAGCCGGGCGGCGGGCGGGGTCTTCAGCACGAAGGTGAAGGTGCGGTCCTCGTAGACGCTGATCTCGGCGGGGACGATGTCGCCCCGCTGGGACTCGGTCTGCGCGTTGTAGGACTTGCAGAACTCCATGATGTTCACGCCGTGCTGGCCGAGCGCGGGGCCGACCGGCGGCGCCGGGGTGGCCTGGCCCGCCGGGAGCTGAAGCGTGAACGTCTTGACGAGCTTCTTCTTCGGAGGCATGTCTCTTCCTGGGGCTTGGAACTGGGATTCTCGCCGGTCCGCGGGCGCGCACGGTCAGCACGGTGCGGACAGCCGACGTTCTAGGGTAGCGCAGCCGTCGGCCACCCTCCGCGCCGAGGTCGGCGGGCGGCGAAACGGCGCACCGGCGGCCACCCCCGGAGGGGCGGGCCGCCGGTGCCGACGTACGTCAGATCTTGGCGACCTGGTTGAAGTTCAGCTCGACCGGCGTCTCCCGGCCGAAGATCGACACCAGCACCTTGAGCTTCTGCTGGTCGGCGTTGATCTCGCTGATCGTCGCCGGCAGCGACGCGAACGCGCCGTCGGTGACGGTGACCGAGTCGCCGACCTCGAAGTCGAGGACCTTGACCTCGGGCTTGGCCTTCTTCTGCTCGGTCTCGACCGCCGGGGCCAGCCACTTGAGAACCTCGTCGAGGCTCAGCGGCGCCGGCCGGTCGGCCCGGTCGGTGGCGCCGACGAAGCCGGTGACCCCCGGGGTGTTCCGGACGCAGGAGTAGGACTCGGCGGTCAGCTCCATCCGGACCAGGATGTAGCCCGGGAAGACCTTCGCCTGGATCTGCGACCGCTTGCCGTTCTTGACCTCGACCTCTTCCCGGGTCGGCACCTCGACCTGGTAGATGAAGTCCTCCATGTCGAGGGAGGTGATCCGGGTCTCGAGGTTGGTCTTGACCTTGTTCTCGTAGCCGGCGTACGAGTGCACCACGTACCAGTCGCCGGGCGCGTAGCGCAGCTTCTGGCGCAGCTCGGCGACCGGGTCGAAGTCCTCGTCCGGGGCCGGCTCGGTGGTCGGGAACTCCGGCTCGCTGGCGGCCTCGACCGACTCGTTGTTGGCCGCCGTCGCCACCGTGGACTGGTCGTCCGGGGTTCCGGCGGTCTCGTCGTACTCAGGCACGCTCGCTCACTTCCGTCAGTATCGCTGTCCGCAGGTCAGCTGGACTCGCCGAAGACCCACAGCACCGCCTTGGCGAAGCCGTAGTCCAGGCCGGCCACGATCGCCAGCATCACCGCCACGAAGGTGACCACCACGGCCGTGTAGGTCAGCAGCTCCTTGCGGGTCGGCCAGATGACCTTACGCAGCTCGGCCACGACCTCGCGGAAGAACCGCGCGATGCGGGCGAACAGCCCGATCCGCTCGGTGTCCTTGCGGGTCTTCCGGCCCTCGGCCGGCTCGGCCTGCGCCCGCTTGCGGGTCGCGGTGCCACCCCGGGCGACCGGCTCGTCCGCGTCGGTGGCGTCGTCGTCGGCCACGTCGTCGACGGTCGCGTCGTCGTTCAGACGCTCGTCGCCGTCGTCCTCGCCGCGGCGCTTGCTCTCGGCCACTTCGCCCTCCGTGCGGGTATGGGGTCGCACGCCGGGCGGCGTGCGCGGCGTGTTGGTCACGCCGGCCGGACCAACCGTCCCGCGACGGGCCGCGGCCGGCGGACCGGCCGGGAGGGCCCGAACGCCTCGGAACCACCCCACCGGTGCCACCACCACGGGCCGGACGCCGCCGGTGAGGGCGGCGCGACCCACGGAACGGTCAGGCCTGAGGCGCAGGGGTGACAGGACTTGAACCTGCAGCCTGCGGTTTTGGAGACCGCTGCTCTGCCAATTGAGCTACACCCCTGTGTGGCAACTCACCTCCACCCGGACACGCTGTGCCGAGCGGGGGTCACTTGCCCCACGGCGGACCAGTGTACGGGTAGTCGTGCGACTTTCCCAACCGGTCTGCCCCTCGCGCGTCGGGCGAACCCTCAGCGCGTCGTGCGGATCAGAGCCCGAGCCTGCGACAGCACCTTCTCACCCCGGCAGGTGGCGGTGATGTCGAGCCTGGTCAGGCCCGCATCGGTGACCTCCTTGACCACCGCCGACACCTCGATCTCGGTGCCCTCGTCGGTGTCCGGGACGACCACCGGGCGGGTGAACCGGACGCCGAAGTCGACCACCGCGTCCGGCGCGCCGGCCCAGCCGGCCACCGCCCGGCCGACCAGCGCCATGGTGAACATGCCGTGGGCGATGACGCCCGGCAGACCCACGCCGGTGGCGGTGCGGTCGCTCCAGTGGATCGGGTTGAAGTCGCCCGAGGCGCCCGCGTAGCGGACCAGGTCCGCGCGGGTCACCCGGTACGTCTGGGTGGGCAGCTCCATGTCCTCAGCCCTCTCCGCGTACGACGATCTTGGACCAGACGGCGACCACCGGCTCACCGTCCACGGTGCTCACGTCCGTGCGGGTGGTCAGGAAGCCGTGCCCGCCCCGGGTGGTGACCTCCTCGATGGTGTTCACGCACACCAGCTCGTCCCCGGCCACCACCGGCCGGGTGTACGCGAACCGCTGGTCGCCGTGCACCACACGGCTGTAGTCGACGCCGAGCGCCGGATCCTCGACCACCTGCCGGTTCGCCGCCATCGTGACGACCACCGGGAACGTCGGGGGTGCCACCACGTCGCGGTGGCCCAGCGCCCGGGCCGCCTCGGGGTCGTGGTGGGCCGGGTCGGTGGCACCGACGGCGGTGGCGAACTCGCGGATCTTTTCTCGGCCCACCTGATAGGGGGCGGTCGGCGGGTACGTCCGGCCGACGAAGGACGGGTCCAGGGACATGCCGCCGAACCTACACGGAAAACACGAACGCCGATCCGCCCGGTCGGGCGGCCCGGAGGCCACCCGTCAGGTGGATCGGCGTTCGAGAAGCTGCTGCGAACCGGCTGCGCCGGCAGCGGTCAGCGGGTCTCGCGGTGGACGGTGTGCTTGCCGTCCCGGGGGCAGAACTTCTTCAGCTCGATGCGGTCCGGGTCGTTACGGCGGTTCTTACGCGTGATGTAGTTGCGCTCCTTGCACTCCACACACGCCAGAGTGATCTTCGGCCGAACATCGGTCGCCTTCGCCACGGCGGAGTGCCTTCCTCGCTCACGGAACAACTACGGCGTGTCAGCCTACGCGCTGACGACGCGGACATGCAAAGTGGGCGCCTGTGGCGCCCGTCCCACCGGCCACCGGGCTGGGCCCGGAGGACGAGAGTAGCGGTGGCCGGACTTGAACCGGCGACACAGCGATTATGAGCCGCTTGCTCTGCCATCTGAGCTACACCGCCGTGGCGGGTCCAGCCGGACCCTCTGAGCCCCCTTACGGAATCGAACCGTAGACCTTCTCCTTACCATGGAGACGCTCTGCCGACTGAGCTAAGGGGGCCTGCTCGATCACCCCGGGGGGTGTCGCGCAGAGGAAACAGTACACGACCGCGTCGCGCAGGTGAAATCGGATCCCCCAGGTGCGTGTCCGCCCTGGTCAGGGCACCACTCGCAGACGCGGCAGCTCCCCCGCGACCACCGTCTCCGGGTCGACCTGGGCACCGAACCAGGCCTCCAGCCGCTCGTACGGCAGAGGGCGGCTGAACAGGAAGCCCTGGCCGATCTCGCAGCCGATGTCCTGGAGCAGCTCCAGCGTCAGCTCGCTCTCCACGCCCTCGGCCACCACCGCCAGGCCGAACTGCTGGGACAGCGTCACCACCGCGTTGACGATCGCCAGGTCGCCCGGGTCGGTCGCCATGCCCTGCACGAACGACCGGTCCACCTTCACCTCGTGCACCGGCAGCCGGCGCAGTTGCGCCAGCGACGAGTTGCCGGTGCCGAAGTCGTCCACCGAGAGGCGGACACCGAGGTCACGGAGGCTGCGCAGGGTCGGTATGGGACGTTCGGTGCCGTCCAGGACACCCGCCTCGGTGACCTCCAGCGTCAGCCGCTGCGGCGGTACGCCGTACTCGGCCAGCAGGTCGCGTACCAGCGCCGGGAAGTGCTGGTCGGTGAGCGTACGCGCGGCGAGGTTGACCGCGACGGACAGCGGCTGTTCGCCGTGGCTCCAGTCCCGGCTGCGCCGCAGGCTCTCCCGGAGCACGAACTCGGTGAGCCGGCCGAGCTGGCCGGTGTGCTCGGCCACCGCCACGAAGTCGTCCGGGGCGACGCTGCCGTGTGCCGGGTGCTCCCACCGGGCCAGGCACTCCACGCCCACCAGGCGGCGGTCCCGCAGCGTGACCTTGGGCTGGAAGTAGACCTCCAGCTCGCCCTCGTCGAGCGCCCGTTGCAGGTCGCCGGCGAGACCGAGCCGGCGCAGCGACCGGGACTCCAGCGCCGGACTGTAGAGCTGGACGCTGCCCGGTACCGACTTGGCCGCGGTGGCCGCCAGGTCGACGCGTTGCAGCAGCGCCACCGCGTCGCTGCCGTGATCCGGGTGGACGGCCACCCCGACGACCGTGTCGACGTCCAGGGTCAGCGAGTCGAAGACCATCTCGTCGCGGATCTGCTCCCGCAACTGGGCCGCCAGCTCCAGGGCCGCCTCGGTGCTCTCCAGCCGGAGCGTCACCAGGAACTCGTCCCCACCGGCCCGGCCGACTAGCGCCGAGGACGGCGCGCACGCGCGCAGCCGCTCGGCCACCTCCATGAGCACCTTGTCACCGGCGGCGTGGCCCAGCGACTCGTTGACCTGGCGGAGCCGGTCGACGTCGAAGAGCAGCAGCGCCACCACCTCGCCCGGCGCACGGATCTTGACCGCCTCCGCCACCGACGAGGTGAGGCGCCGCCGGTTGGGCAGGCCGGTGAGCGCGTCGTGGTCGGCGTCGTGCCGCAGCCGGTCGACCAGGCGGGAGTTCTCCAGCGCCACCGCGGCGTGCGCGGCGACCGTCTCGAAGACGGGGATGTCACCGGGGGCGAAGTGGCCGATGTCGCTGAGCCGGTTGGTCACCTCCAGCGTGCCGATCACGGCCTGACCGGAGCGCAGCGGCACCACGATGGCGTCCTTGACCCGCTCCTCCCCCGCGGCCTGCCGCAACGCCGGATCTCCGCCGAGCCAGCGGCCGATCGAGAGGGTACGACCCTTCTTGTGCACCTGCTGGCGCAGGCTCGCCGGGGTGGGCGCCAGGTCCAGCAGGCCCGGCGTGTCCACCCGGGCGGTGAGCAGCACCTCGGGATGCCGCCCCTGGGCGGGCAGCCAGAGCGTGGCGTACTCCGCCTGCATCAGCGCGCGGACCCGGTCGAGCAGGATGTCGGCGAGCGACCGCTCGGTGCCGGAGGCGAGAAGGCGGGTGAGCTCGTACATCCCGGCCAGCGTCCGGTGCTGCCGGAAGAACTGGGAGTAGGAGCGGTAGACCAGGACCAGGCCGCTGAAGAGGGCGGCGAGCAGCAGCGCCGACCACCACGTCGTCTTCAGGGCGATCAGGACGAGCAGACCGATCGCCACGTTGATGGCGGCGGTGAGCAAAGCGGTCGGCATGCTGCGCAGCGCGTCCCGCCCGGCCTGCCAGCCCTGGAGCAGCACGTGCACGCCGACCACGCTCACGAGGCTGACCAGCGTGACCACGCAGACGGCGAGGAAAAGGGAGCCCCACGTCCCCGGTCCGACATTTTTCAGCGGCGGCAGCGCCAGGAGTACGAGGCCGGCCAGCGAGGTGGCGGCCGCGGCCTTGGCGACGTTGAACCAGAGCTTCGCCGCGCCGAAGCGATGCGAGGCGCTCCAGATCAGCACCGAGAGTGTGTAGATCAGGACGACACTCAACGGGGGCAGGAAGTAGAGCGCCACGATGAGTGGCACCTCGGTGAGCGTCACGCCCACCGACTGGCGCCGGACGTAGACGTTCAGCACCGCGAAGCTGATCCCCGCCATGACGACGAAGAACACGAAGGCGAGCGGCCACTTGCCGAACGGTTGATCGGCAACCAGCGCGACGCAGGTGCTGCAGACCACCGCCAGCAGAGCCAGAGGGGCAGTGACGAGCCAGGCACGTTCCGTCGACCTTCGAGGTCGGCCCTGGCCTGCCATGCCCCTCCTACCCGAGACGCCGTCCGCCGGGCGGCGGACGGCTCGATGATTCAGCGTGGGGCGTCCATCGTCCAGACGATGTCGGCGAGTTGCGCGCTACCAGTGCCGGGGATGATGCCGAAGGCGCCTGCGATGGCGGCGAGCACGAGGAGCGAGCCAAACAGCCGGCCCAGCGTTCGACCAGACATGATTGCTCCTGTCGGGAGATTGCCACAGGGATGGTGAAGGTTTCCCGATCGTGCCACAACGCCGGGGAGCAGAAAAGCGGAGAGGACCCGCCCAGCCCGAGTAGCTGTCAGGTTCCGCCGTTCGGCCCGGCTACCCACGACACGCAGCCAGGTCATGGGGGTGAAGGGACGTCAGCCGCTTCGTCCATTGCGGATTCCCACCTTCACCCACGAAGGGGATCAAGTCACGCGAAACCCCACACCACCAACCCTGGGTCGCCCGACCGGCTCGACCTGGCCGATCCGTCCGGTGGGCTGCCACCGGACCCGCGGGCATTGACCACCATACCTGCCCCTGTCATGAACGCCAGAGGATGATTCCCTCATTCACGCCGGAACCGCTCAGTGGGCACACCAGGGGCCTCCAGCGTCTCGGCGTACGTCACCTGAGCATGTCCGCCACGCCGGTGTCCGGGTCGACCGCCACGCTGAGCTTGAAGTGTCCCCGGGCTCGGGCTTCGCCACGGGGGACGAAGTCGACGACCAGCAAGCGCTCCGTTCCGCGGAGTCCTCGCACCTGCGCTTCGTACGGCTCGGAGATCTGCCAGTCGTCGAGTTGGAACCCGCCTCGGGGCTTGCCCGCGCGCATCCGTCTGGTGAACTCAGCGGTCGCCAGCACCCGAACCTCATCGTGATCCACGACCCAGTATCGATCTACCGGCCCGTACGCCGGAGGACGCGGCCCGGCGAACCGGTCGCGCGGCTACTGGCCGAAGGTGTACCGCAGATTCGCGTTGATCAGCTCGTTCAGCCGCTTACGCAGATGCCCGAGCAGCGAGGGGTCGGGTAGAGGCTCAGCGAGCAGCAGCGTCCACCGAAGCAGGGTGCCTTGATGCCCGTCGGACGCGAGATCGAAGCGCACCTGCGCGTCGGGGCGCTTCGACCACAGCGATGACCAGACGACCAGGTTCGGGCGTTCGCGGCGCAGGATCTGCGGTCGCTGTTCGTCGTCGAGCAACAGCAGCCACGGGCGTGCCGGATCGCGGTCGGGCTCGGTCAGCGCCTCGAAGACGACGGCCGGCGGAGGCGCTTGACCGCGCATGCGGCTGCCCGCTTCGATCATGGCTCAGCTTAACGGCGCAAGCCGACAGGGCCGGCGAGTGCCGCACGGCCTGAACGAGAATGGCCCCGGAGCGCGTTTCCGCAGCTCACGGGGCCGTTCTTGCACCTGGTGGCGGGTAGAGGATTCGAACCTCTGTAGCTTTCGCGACGGATTTACAGGGCGTCCGCGCTCTTGCCGTTGGCAAGCAGCCTGAGCTGCTGCTTCTTTCTCATCAGGCGGATGCTGCTGCTCTGTCGCCCACCATCTGCCCACGCCCACGCCCACGCCCACGCCCACGCCCACGCCCACGCCCACGCCCACGCCCACGCCCACGCCCACGCCCACGCCCACGCCCACGCCCACATGTAACGCGCCTCAGTCGTCCTTCGGCATCGGCCACACGTCGCGGGAGTCGTTGAAGGCCCGTCCCTGCGGCGGCTCGACCGTCAGTGACTTCAGCGCCCCCGGCAGCGAGGCCGCACCTCGTCTCATCGCCCGCAAGAACCACATGGCCAGGCGTACCACTGCGAACACGGCGACCAGGCCCAGCGCCACCACTACCGCCAGGTTGAACATGAATTCGTAAATCACCTACGCATTCTCGCCCGCCACCCGAGAGCCATACCCTGCCAGTCATCCGAGGGCGTCGCCGATCTTGTCGTTCATGGTGTCGTCTCCGCCGTCGATGCAGTTGGCGTAGACGCGGAGCAGAACGACGACGCCGTGGCCCAGGCGCCGGGCGACCTCGATGAGCGGAGCGCCGGGTTGCAGCCAGAGCAAGGCCGCCGCTGGTCACCACATCTCATCCAACGTGGCTAGCCGACGACGGAACCGCCGAGCGTCCTGCTTTGGGAGCGCACGGCACACCAGTTCGAGCAGTGCCCGCACTTCGTAGGGTGCGGGGGCGCGAGCGAACATCTTGTCGCCCGCCAGGTACTCAAGATCCCGAACTCGGTGAGCCGGATGCCGCACCATCTCTTCCCAGAGCAGCAACAGCTCAGCGGCCGCACCGGGCAGCAGCCGGCCACGTTCGAGTCGAGCGATCGCGGCCAGCCCTCGGCCGGACAGCCCCGGTATCACTGAGAAGCTGTAGCCCGGATTCCAGAGCGCGGGCAGCATCCGGGATGCGGAAGATCGGAGCCGAAGCTCCCCAGGCCGTTTACGCGGCATGTTCCCTTCGAGAAACGGACATGCCGAGATCTTCCCACAATGGCTGAGCATGTTCATCCGAGTGCATCGCCGATCTTGTCGTTCATGGTGTCGTCGCCGCCGTCGATGCAGTTGGCGTAGACGCGAAGCAGGACAGCGACGCCGTGGCCCAGGCGCCGGGCGACCTCGGTCGGCGGGACGCCGGCATTCAGCCAGAGCGAGGCCGCCGCGTGCCGCAGGTCGTACGGCCGGCGGACGAGCGGCGA
Organism: Micromonospora sp. ATLC20; assembly: GCF_057196585.1. Classification (NCBI taxonomy): domain Bacteria; kingdom Bacillati; phylum Actinomycetota; class Actinomycetes; order Micromonosporales; family Micromonosporaceae; genus Micromonospora; species Micromonospora sp. ATLC20. The sequence goes on along the minus strand of NZ_JBXUOV010000027.1, from coordinate 24,719 downwards.
GGCGACCTGCGAGTCCGTCAGAGCCTTCTCCCGGGCGAGCTTCCACCACCGGTCGTAGACCGACTCGGACAGCGGCCCACCGTGCAGGCCCCGGAAGAACCGACCGTCCGGGCCGACCCCGTGATTCTCGACGTGCGCGCACAGCAGCTCGACGAGCCGGGGCGGGATCGGGACGGTCCGAGTCTCGGCCCTCCCCCGGTGCTTGAGTCCGCGCCGCTCGTGGGAGCCGCCGTCATCGGTCCAGTGCGACCCGGCGCGCGGCGAGGTGCCGGCGAGCACCAGGCGGCCCCAGCGGTATTCGATCTTCTCGTGGTCGCAGGACCGGGAAGGCTTGACCGCCGCCAGGTCGTCGAAGTCCGCGCCGCAGTCGGCGCACCGGCCCGAAAGGTCGCAGTCCTCCCGCCGCAGGTCTGCCGCTTCCGAGGGCCGCATGCCGGCGTAGTAGAGGCAGCCGAAGAAGGCCGTGACCTTGTCGGCGCGTTTGCCGAGAGATTTCACCGCCTCCAGCAGCGTGGCGACCTGGGCCGGGTTCGCCACCACCCGCCGGTCGATGGACTGCGCGACCTCGGGGGCGGTCCACTGGACCCGGTCGACCGGGTTGGAGTCGATCAGCTCCAGCTCGACGGCGTACCCGAGCACGTTGTAGAAGGTGGCCCGCTTCCGCTGGACGGTGGATGCAGCTGCGGGCTTGCCGTCCAGGCGAACGCAGAGGCTGTCGAGGACTCGGCGGACCATCGCGGGTGAGTCCAGCTCGACGACCGGCAGGGACGCGGTTTCCAGCCAGGCGAGGGCCGCCGCGTGCTCCGTGGGGATCTCATCGGACCAGCGGCGCGGGTTGAGGCCGTAGAGGTACAGCGCCTCACGGAGCAGCGCGTCAGCCGGCCGGCCCCGCTTGGCCGGGCGGGTCAGGGTCACCGTGATGGAGGTCAGCGCCTCGACGATCGACCGCCGGGTCTTGGCCGCCGCCCGGGGCCACTTCATCTCGACGTACGTGCGGCTGTGCGCGTACCAGGTGGTGGGGTTCTTGGTTCTGGCCTCGGACACCGGGCGGCCGGTGGCCGGGTCGAAGGGCTCCCCCGCGTTGGCCGCCTGGACCAGCTCGGCGCGGAACGAGTGCGCCAGGGCTTTGGTACGGAACATGTCCTCGAAGCGCTGGCCGCTCACCGCCCAGCGGACCCGCCAGGGCCGAGCCTTCCGGTCGGCGCGCTTGCCGATCTCCCAGATCTGGACCTCGTAGCTCTTCATGCAGCGTCCTGCTCCAGGTCGCCGAGCCACCGACCGAGCGCCGACCGGCGGACCCGAAGCTGCCCGTTCGGGAGCTTGATCACCCGTGGTCCCTTGCCGGTCTGTCGCCAGTAGAACCAGGTCGAGCGCGGTACGCGCAGCTCGGCGAGCACTTCCGGCACGGTCAACAACTCCTCGTTCACTGCGTCCCCTCCCCGTCGTGCTGTGCGCTGTGCTGAGTTGCCGAAAGATCTGTGGACCCCTGCGCGGCCCGGTCCTTGGCGGCGAGCAGTTCGGACCGCCAGCGGGCGCGTTCGCTGATGGAGCGCATGAGCCGGTGGGCCAGCGGTCCCACGTCGGGGTCGTCGGGTCGGGCGAGTTCCCAGGCGTGCCGGATCCGTTCGGCGGTGGCGCCCTGGTCGTCGACGAGCTGCCCGGCCGTGGCGCTGTCGGTGGTGGCGCCGAGCAGTGCCCGGACCCAGGCGCGTACGTCGTGCTTGTGGTCGGCGAGGGTCTTGCCGGACCAGTCGCGGGAGATGAGGATGCGCCGGCCGCCGATGCCGAGGGTGTCGCGCTGGTGGACCTTGCCCTTGCAGCGGCCGGGCTTGAGCTTGGCGTGTGCCTTCTTGGGCTGGACGCCGTAGAGCAGCCAGTTGGCGCACCGCTCGTTGCAGGGGGTGAGCTGGAGTTGCTGCCAGAGCCGGTCGAGGTGCTTGCGCTGCCGGTCGGTGGTCGCCTTGTGGACGTCGCCGGTGTGCTTGGTGATGTACTTCGTGACGTACCGGATGGTCCGTTCGGCGTCCTCGGTGCCGGGCATGACGCCGCGGGCGTCGACCTGGGCGCCGAAGCGGACGACGTGCACCGGTTCGGCGTCCGGGTCGTCGTCGATGGCGTCGAGGGCTTCCGTCCAGGTGGTCAGCGGCTCCCGGGTGTCGGGGTCGACCCACCCGGCTGCCTGCTCGTCCCAGACAGGGAGCCGGCCGAGGGTGTAGCGCTGGACGTCGACCGCCGGCCACCACACCTGGTGATAGGTGGCCGCCGCGACGGTGCGCAGGACGTCTCGGGGGATGGTGCCCCGGATGGCGAAGTGGGCGTGTGGGGCGAGCCGGCGTTGCGGCTCGACGCAGCCGGCGTACTGGACGTTCCAGCCCTCGCAGCGGCGGAGGTTCTGCCAGAACCGGTCGAGGAGGCGGGGGAAGTGGACGGCGTCCCGGGCGGCGCGGCGGTAGTCGTACCGGTCGGGGTTGAGCGGGGTGCCGTCGGGGCGGACCGGGCCGTACGAGTCGAGGGTGAGCGTCAGCCACATCGACGGCCGGAACGTCGCGCCGTCCGGAGCGGTGTAGGTCTTGCCGACGGTGCGCCGCTCGACCTTGCGCCGAGGTAGCTCGGGGGCATCTTGGCGTCGCTTGGTGGAGCGCTTGCGCCGGCGGCCGGGTTCGTCGTCGGAGTTCTCGTCGGCAGTGCCGTGGGGTGGCCCGACGCGCCCGCGTAGGCCCTCGGCGGCGATGGCTTCCTCTACCTCGCGGATCGCCTCGTCGAGGTCGGTCACCTGGTCCCACTGGGCGCCGCGTACGGCCTCGTCGCGGGAGAACTCCAGGTGTGCGCGGAAGAGGATCAGGGACTTCTGTGCCTCGGTCGCGGGTTCCGGGCCGGGTAGGGGTTCGTCGTCGCGGTGCCAGCCCTCCCGGATCTGGGCCTGGCGTAGCCGGCGGTTCTTCTTGGCGCAGGGCGCGCACTTGTCCTCGCGGGTCGCGCCGCAGGGCAGGTCGATGACCTCGGTCAGGCCGGTGTCGAGGTCGGTGCGGCGCATGGCGAGCGGGCGCACGCAGACGCCGTACTCGGCGGCTATCTCCTTGAGCACGTCGACCGAGCGGGGCAGCGCCATGCGGGCCGCCCGCGACCCCGGCCGAGGAGCAACCGGGGTCGGGGCGGCGGGAGCGAGGCCGGGCAGGGTGGGAGCGGTCATCGGATGATCCCGACGACCTGGGGTCGGTTGGGCTGGACGACGCCGAGCGGAGGCAGCACCGCAGCCGGTGCCGCGCGGACCGCCGGAGCGGGCGCGGTCGGCTGCTGGGGCTCGGGCTCGGTGACGACTTGCTCGGGAACCTCGTAGGTCCAGTCGACCGGCGGTTGGTCCGGTTCGGGTGCCGGGGCGGGTGTGCTGGACAGGACGACCTTGACCAGGGCGAGGAACGCCAGCGACGGAACGGCGGCCACGATCCAGCCCCACACGGACGGTTCGGCTTCCGCGACCTGGGCGGCGAGGGAGAGCAGGGCGAACGCGACCAGGAGCACGCCGACCAGGCCGACCGGGCGACCGGCGCGACGGCGGGCGCGGATCTCCAGGCCGAGGTAGATCGCCATCAGCTCAACGGCTACCGCGTTGGCCCAGCCGATCCAGTCGGGCTGCCCGTGGGCCACGGTCAGGTCGTGGACGTGGGTGAAGGCGGCGGCACCGGCCATGATCCCGATGGCGAGCAGGATCAGCACCCGGATGCCGGACTCGGCTCGGTGGCGGATCATTCGAAGTCGCCCTCCGGGATGCGGATGGTGACGGTAATGCGGATGCGCTGCCCGTCGAGGTCGTCCCGGCGGCGGACCATGTGCGCCAGGCCGTGCAGGGCGGCGGCGAGCCGGTCCGGGGAGCCGTCCAGGTCGATGTTCAGCGGCTTGATGCGGTGAGTGCCGAGGAAGAAGCGCTTGAGGGACATCGGGGCTACCTCCGGTCCGGGGTGACGCGGGTACGGATGTGGTCGGGTGGGTCGCCGAGGGAGGCGACCGCTTCGGAGAGGCAGCGCCACAGCGCCCACGCCTCGTCGGGGGTCAGGTGCATGCGGCGCCGGCCACCGCCGACGGCGAGATAGACCGGGTACGGGTCGGGCCGGTCGGGGTCGACGCGGACGGATACCGCCGTGCTGCTCGCGCCGTCCGGGTTCGGTGCGCGGAGCCGGTAGAAGGTCGGGGCGGTCACCGCGACTCACCCCCGTCGGCGTCGAGGATGTTGCGCAGCGCGTCCGGCAGCAGTGGCCCGCGACGCTGCCGGGGCAGGGCCGGCCGGACCGGTTCCGGCGTCGACTCGCGACCGACCTGGGCGAGGATGTCCGCCGCGTCGGCCGGAGCGGGGTATTCGCGGGCGAGGTCGCGGATGTGGTCGTCGGTGACGTACGAGAAGCGGACCCGCATCGGTTCCGGGGTGCCGTCGAGGATCACGTAGCCGACGCCCTTGGCCCATCGGGGCATCTGGTCCGCCAGTGCGCCCCGGTTACGGGCACCGTCGCCCAACACGAGGTCGACCTGAGCCGCCTCGGTCAGGCCGAGCGCGATGCGAGTCGGGAACAGATCCCGGAACGGCAGCACCTCCTTGCGGGGATCCTGCAACGCGGCGACCACCAGGACTCCGACGCCAGCACCCTGGGACAGCAGCAGCCCGAGCGAGCCGGCGATGCGCTTGCGCAGCTCGACGTCTTGCAGATACGCGGTCAGCGCGGCCATCTCGTCGATGACGACCACGACCAGGGGGTCAGCCTCGGTCGGCGTGTGCACCCGGACCCTGCCGGCGAGCCGGGTTTGCCTCTCCCGCATCACGGCCACGGCCTCGTCGAGGAGATCCGCCATCGCCTCGAAGGACTTGCACGCGAACCGGGCGAACAGCGGCCGGCCCATGGCGAATTCCATCCCGCCCTTGGGGTCGATCACCCAGAGCCGGACCAGGCCGGAGGTGATGCCGCCGGCCAACGCGCGGACCAGCGACCAGAGCACCGAGCCCTTGCCGGACCGGGTGGCTCCGCCGATGAGGACGTGCGTGGCGAGGAGGTGCAGGGACCAGGTGCCCAGGTCTTCCCGCCGGGCCAGCGGCAGCGCGGTGAAGTCGGGGACGGGCGGGGCGTCGAACGGCGCCACGACAGGCCGCAGGGCGTCGGTGCGGACGAGGACCAGGTAGACCACGGTGGGCCGGTCCCGGAACCGCACCCGGTCGGCCAGCCGCAGCAGCAGCGCCCAGTAGCCGGTACGGGTCGGCGGGCCGGCGGGCCGCTCGGAGTAGACCCGGGCGTGCCGCCGGCCGAAGGCGTACGCGAGATTGGCCGTGACCTGTTGGAAGTCGGCCGGGGTCTGCCCGCGGACCATGCGGATGGTCAGCACGTCGAGCGCCTGATCCGAGCGCACGCGCAGCAGCTCGGGTAGGACGGCGCGACGGTCGTACGTCTCGGCCAGGCCGCACAGGGTCATGGCCTCGCGCCACGCCCGCCCGTAGACGAAGACCTGACGGAACCGGCCGAGCAGCGGCCCGGCGCACCACCGCCACCAGGACGCTTCGTCCCGCCACCGCCACAGGGCCGACACCACCGAAGCCAGGACCAGCGGCACGACCAGGCCCGCCCAGCCGTAGTCGACGTAGAGGACGACGGCAAGCACGACCAGGCCGACGGTGACCGGGTGGCGCAGGCACCACCAGCAACCTCGGGCGAGCCAGCGCAACACAAGGACGAGCACGGAAGCCCACATCGGCAGCTCGAACCGCTTCGGCCGGATCACCAGCAGATCCCCGGCGGTCGTCATCACCACCTCGCCACGCGGCCGACGCATCATCGAGCACCCCGCAGCGACACGAACCGACCCGACGAGTCCCGGACCGGAGGGAACGGAAGAACGAGCTGCCCGACGCAGAGCGGGCAGCGGTCACCGGCACCGCCGGCCGGGTCGAACCGGGACTGACACACGCCGCACCGAGGCTGAGCCGGAGCAGGCGAACGCCTACGCTTGGACACGTCACTACCTCTCTCGACAGAGCAGGGGGAAGAGACAGAGGGCGGGGCTGCCGTCCGCCAAGACCTGACAGCCCCGCCCCCACCTGATGCGGCTACGCCGCCGCCTTCTTGGCCACGCCCGCCGGAGCGCGCATGCCAGTCGCCCGCAGCGAGTACGCCATCCGGTTGTTGTTGGTCACGTACGGCGTGACCGTCATGCCGTCGAACTCCACCGCCTCGAACGGGGCGCCCGTCGGCGGGACCGGCTGGTAGTCGGCGGAGATCTTGACCGTCGTCTCCCGGGACCGCTTGCCCAACTCCGGGTCCAGGTCCATCACCCGGACCTGCCACACCCGCTGGCCGGTCAGCTTGTCCTTCGCCGGGCTACGCCGGCCCGTCTTCTCGTCGTAGTCCTCGACCTCACCCAGGGACTCGGGGACCAGGGCGCATCCCGCCGGGAACACGTCCTCACAACGCACGGCGAACCTCGTACCGCCACGCAGAGCCATCGCTCAACCTCCAGGTTGTTGGCATGTCTGCCAAGTTGAGACACCAAGGTAGACGGCACTTGGCAGACAAGTCAACAAGTTTCTCCGGGTGAAGCGGGCACTCAATTGCCCTCTAATGAGGCATTTGTCAGGTGACTGCCCGGGGACCAGCGGTCACGCGGGCGTAAGGGATTATGTTTCCGTGACTATTCGCGCATCCACGGCCCTGCTGATCTCCGGAGCGGTATTATTATTTCTGGCTCTCCTGACTCCCGTGCCGACCGAGTGGTGGCTTAAAGCGTTCCGCGAGCTATCCGATCTATGGCTTGCTGTTGCAATCGCGGCGTTCGGCGTAACCGCTTCGACCTTCGGGATGTGGTTTCGTCGGCGCGGCAGCCCGGGAGAAACTCCCTCCGCCGCCCCACTACCTCCGGACCGGCAACTCAGGCCTATCCAATCGTGGGTAATTCCCGCAGGAGCCTTGGTTGTTGTAGTCGTTACCTGCACTGCAACCTTGTGGCTGCAATGGGCAGTACCGAAGGACTCCAACTCGCAGAAGGCGCAGCTAAGAATAGATGCCATTCGGACCGGCCTATCGGTAGGCGCAGGCACCGCTGGTTCTCTTGCGCTACTGCTAGCGCTTCGTCGTCAGCAATTGGCGGAGCGCACTCAGCAGGCAACCGAGTACGACGCGGGCGAGAAGCGTGTGACAGAACTATACGTTAAGGCAGCAGAACAACTGGGTTCAGAGAAGGCGCCTGTCCGACTTGCGGGTCTTTACGCGCTCGAGCGTCTAGCACAGGCCAATCCAATGCATCGACAGAGCATCACGGAGGTAATTTGCGCGTACTTGCGGATGCCACTTCCGCCCGCGCCGACCACAGCTGAAGCAGCAAATAATTTGGCCGAACATGCTCAGCAGGAAGAGAAATGGTCTGGCGAACGGCAAGTTAGGCTTGCAGCCCAGAGGCTTTTAGTCAGGCATGCCAAGCATGACGTGCAGGGCGCCCCTGAGGGGATGTTCTGGGGTAATCTCAACCTTGACTTGGCAGAGGCCACCCTGATTAATGCTGATTTCTCCGGAACTCAAATTGGCGCCTTGAACTGCAGGGGATCGAAATTCGTTGGCTACGCTAGCTTCAGGGGGGCAACATTCCACAGTCGACCCGACTTCCAGGGAGCAAACTTCGACGCCGAGGCGAGTTTTGCAGGGTCTCGATTTATCTTAGGAGCAGACTTTATCAAAAGCCACTTCAAAGATACTGTCCGGTTTGCGAGATCGCAGTTCGAAGGAGAAGCAGACTTCACCTCAGGCGCTTTCGAGGGCGCCGCCCTCTTCGATAACTCTTCATTCAAAGCTGATGCCGACTTCTCACATTGCACCTCCCGAGGCAATCTCCGCTTCTCTAGAACCAAGTTCGGCAAGGACGCATGGTTTGAAGGCAGCAGGTTCCACGAAAGGCTGGCATTCGATCGGGCAACCTTCGGTGGAGATGCGAGCTTCGACAGCGCAAGATTCGAAGGGCAAATTTTCTTTCGAATTCTCGAAATAGCTGGTAATTTTGACTTCACCGCAGCAACCGTCATCAAGAAGGAGGGATCTCGCGCCAACACGTGGCCCAACGGGTGGAAGGAGTCTGCAGCAGGAGATAGAATTGAAAAAGACCCAAAATTTGAGATTGATTCGTCCGAATAAGAGTTGAGCCGCTTCTCGCGCTGCGGCACTGGATTAAGAATTCCATTAGCGGGTAATGCGGTGACATGGATAGACAAGAGCAGTCAGTTGAACTGACGCATTCCCGCCCACAGGGCGTCGATGACTTGACGGTAGAGGCTCTGGGCGAGCTGAGCAAAGCGTTAGAAACCGTTCACCGGGTGCGGGGCCACCTCTACTCCGCACATCAATTGGTCGGCGGCGCAGATCTAACCCTTAATGCTGTGGTCGAGCTGATGCGCAAGGCCGGCCACGACGAGGTCGCCGACCGGGTCGAGCACGAGCTGTTGGGCCGCAACCTCCTACCCGGCCGTTGGACGTTCCAGATCGTGGAGGAGTTCGGCGATGGCTACTACGCGGCGTTCCAGGAGATCGAGCGGGACGCGCGGGAGAAACTGGTCGGCGGCCGGCGGCACATCTACGAAGCAGAGATGAAGGAGCGGCGGCGCACCCACGGCATGCCGGGGCATGAAGCTACGCCAGAGGAGTGAGCGATAGACCGTTCGGCAGCATCGAGGCTAGGGCATTGGCTCTGGCCTCGATGATCCTCATGCGGGCCTGATACTCAGCTGGTTCCCGGTGCGCAGCCTGGCTGGTGACCTGGCCGGGCCACTTGCGGTAGAGCAGCCCGTACTCCCGGGTGAAGTAGCCGGCGCTGACGGCGTTGGCGGCGAGCAGCAGACCCGTGTCCTCTGAGGCGGGAAGCGCCATCCAGCCACCCAGGGCGAAGACGAGATCCCGCCGCAGGCACAGCGTCGCCGGGTGTACCGATGCCCGATAGTCGTTGGCTTGCCAGAACGACAGGACCGCACCGCGGTCGACGACCCCGCCGGCTGGATCCTTGTCCCATCCGGCGGTTGACCCGTCCGGCAGCAGATCGAGTACCCGCGAAGTGGTCCAACCGATACGCGGGTGCGCGTCGAACGCAGCGATGTCCCGGGCGAGCGCACCGGGGGTCAACTGGTCGTCGGCGTCCAAGACCTTGATGAGGTCACCCGAGACCCGGGAAAGCGCGAGGGTACGGGCAACACCAGGCCCACCGGGGCGGCCGGTGCCGAGGCTGATCCGGGGATCGTTTGGCAGCGCGTCGACCAGGGCACCGCTCTGCCCGTCCTCCTGGACCAGCCACTGCCAGTCCCACCCGGTGGGCATCTCCTGCTTGGCCAACGACTCATAGGCGCCAGCAAGGTACTCGGTGCTGGGCGCGTGGACCGGAGTGATGACCGAGACGAGCTGCGTCAAGTTTTCCACCGCTGGAGTTTGTGGGAGTAGACAAGCTCGGTCCGGTCGCCCGGCATCACCACGTCGGCCACCTCGACGACCCGGCCCGTGGTGTCGACCGAGGTCTTCCGGACGGTGAGCACGGAGACGCCCGGGTCGATGTCCAGAAGTTCGGCCTCGTCCGGGGACGGCGGACGTGCCCGGATCTCGTCGTCGATCCGGTCCAGCTCGATGCCGAGCGTGTAGAGCTGGTGCTGTGTGCCGCCGGGCCACGGTTCCTTGCTCTCGTCGAGCAGGTCCGGGTTCGTGGCAACCAGGTTGTACGGCAGGTAGGAGTACGACACGGTCAGCGGCGCGCTCTCGCGGCGGGAAGAGGTCCAGTAGACGCGGCGCAGCAGTGGCGTGCCCGGGTCGACCTGCAAGGCCGCCGCCATCTCCGCATCCGCCTCCACCTGGGAGTACTCGGCGTGGAACTTGAGGTCGTCGACGGTCAGGCCGGTGTCATGCTCGGTGGCGCCGGTCTTCAACCGCTCGGCCTCGTCGAGCAGGACGCGGTCCTTCTCCCACTGGTACCGTTCGCTGTTGCGACGGCGTACCCGCTGGCGAGGTGCCCGGACGTAGGTGCCGCGCCCCTGCTCGGCCCGGACCAGGCCCCATTCACGGAGCTGCCGGATGGCGTTGCGAACGCTGGTACGGGAGAGGCCGGACGACTCGGCCAGCTCGGTCTCGCTCGGCATGAGGGTGCCCGGGGCCATCTCTCCGGCCATGATCTTTACCCGCAACTCCTCCGCGAGTTGCAGGTAGCGAGGGCGCCAGTCCCGGCCATGCACACCGGTCACCGTACCCCCTAGACGTTCCAACGTCTGCCAGGTGGTCCCGCCTGCCGGCCGTTCGGGCACCGGAGGCACCGCAACCGCCGCGCGCGACGACTTGGTCCGGCGAGGGCCATGAGTACGTGGGGCAGCAGCGCCCCGAGGGCTGTTGGCGGTCACCGATTCTCCCCCGTCTGTCCGCGGCGACCAAGCGGTGTCAGCATCACCTGGCGCGCGTGCGTCAGTTCCTCTATGAGCCGGTCAACCTGCGCCGCCGACAGGAGCACGGTTTGCGTCGCGCCGTAGCGGGTCGCGTCGAGCTTGACGGCCAGGTCCCGGCGCGCGAACCGGTCGACGAGCAGGCGGACGCTGACCCAGCCGGTCCGCTCCCGCCCGATGGTGGCGAGGAGCCCTCGGTGCATCGGATCGTTCGGGCCACAGCCCCGGCACCACACTGGGCACACGACCGGCGCGACCGACGACGACGGCTGCCCCTCGGTCACGGGTACGCCCTCACTCATCGTCGGCCCCCTGGACGCCGGCCGCCTGCGCCAACAGGCCCCGAAGCTGCTCGACCAGTTGGGCAGCCTGCGACAGGGACAACTCCGCCCAGGCGCTCCCCGCCCGGCACGTCGCGTGAACGCCGACCACGGGACCGAGAGCGTCAGCCCCGATGAGATAGGTGACGACGAGCCCGCCGGCTCGGGAGTCGCCGACCCGCTGCATCGGACCACGGTGACGGCGGGCCATGTGCGCCAGCACCGGTGGCACCAGGTAGCCGCAGCGGTCCAGCGCACACCAGTCCGGGTGGCTCACGACGGCGGCCGGCCTACTCGCACGCCTCATCGCGGCCACCGCCCACCGTTGCCCCGGTAGAGCTGCGCCCGCGTCATCAACGGCGCGCACCGCAGCGCGGGCAGCTCCCGCGTCGGCTCCGTCGACCACCACGGCGACGGCCCGGGCGAACGTGCCGGGACGTTGCTGCCGGCGGCCCGATCCGCGGGACGTCTCGACGGCCACCAGGACGAGAACCAGCCACGACGACGATGAGAGCCGGACATCGCACCTCCACAGGTAGGCGAGGACCGGTGGCCGACCACGGGAGAATGCAGCCGGCCACCGGCCCGGATGAAGGCACGGCGCACCGTCCGACGCAGACGGGTCGGGTATCGCCGAGCCAACGTGTCCGCGCGGCTACCGCAACCGGTCCAACAGGACGCCGCACGTCAGATGTGACCAGGACTGACGCGACACCACCCTGACACGAGCCGTCACCCTGGCCGCACACCCCGAAACGTACCTACAAGTGGACGAGTTGTCTACAAGTCGAAACGGGTCCTGAGTTGACACTTGGTAAGACAAGTGCCGGGTACGGTGAGCAGGTGCCCACCCCGCACTACGGACAGCCCCGCTACCGCGTGATCGCCGACGAATTGAAAGAGCGCATCGAGACTGGCATCATCCGCCCCGGAGCGCTCTTGCCAACCGAGGGTGCCCTCACGAGCGAGTTTCGAGCGAGCCGGGGAACGGTTCGTCGAGCTATAGATGTTCTGCGGGAGGCGGGTTTGGTCGAAACCCAGCATGGCCGTGGGAGTTCGGCAAGAAACAGCGGGACAAGCCGCGAAGCAACGGAATTCTTGGAGCCTGAATTTCATGAGCGCGAAATAAGGGCCGACCCAGCGCTTGCAGCGCTATTCAACATCGAGGCCGGCGCGATCCTGCTCGAATTGGAGCGCATCATCCGGCGAGACGGTGTAGTTCAATCGGTAATTAGACGCTATAAACGCCCCCAGAGAAAAGAGCCTAGCGGACGCACAAGCTGAGGCAGCTGCTAGCAGCATGGCATCCATGAGGCGAGATCGATGGTGTTCTCAGTTCTCATTCAAACGCCGCCATAAGGTGCAGAGCCAAAATCCACATAGCCAGCGTCGATGCACAAATGAAGCCTATTACCCAGGTTTCGTACCACCTAATGAAGCTTCCCCACCGCGGTGCCGCCCGGAAGTCAGCGCCCGCGATCGCATTGACCAACTGACACTCTTCCCGCCGGTAGTCCATCCACGAAAAAACGCCAGCAAGAACCAGGAGAACAGCGAAAGTTGCGGCCAAAGACAGCAGTATCATCAGCCCAATTAGACCATCCCGAGCAAACGCTGGACTAATACCCCAGGATCTATATCCCAAGAATAGACCGATAGATGCGGTAGCCAAGCTGGTTGCAATCGTCTGATGCAAGGCCAAGAATCGATGAGTATTCTGGTTGTTGGCTTCTATTTGACGTAAAATGTACCTGTATCGTTCAAGCCGAACCTCGTAGGCGAGGTCGATTTTGTCCAGGTCGGCAGCCACATTTTTTCCTTCCTGGTGATCCGCTCGTTGGCCGATAGATTCGAAGGCAGTTTATGGTCGATGCAGACGATATGCATCGACACGCGCCTCTCCAACGCCATCGAGGCACTCAAGAACCAAGCGACGATCACCCGATTCATCGAAATCCAAACACTCAAACCTATCGGCCAAAGCCAGCGGTTGACACTCCCAAGCGAGCAGGGCCGCCTCTAGAATTATTTTGGTTGACCCAACTTTTCCTGTGTGATGCCACCACCTGCGTGGATTCCACTTCCCGCGCTCAACCGCACCGAATTCAGAGAAGCGGCTATCCTTAGGTGCCTTCAATATCTCCGGCGGGAAGAACCAGCGAGGATAGTCGTACACGATTGCGTGACTGGGGAGAATAACTTGCCTCCCTCTCGTCTGGTCGATATACATCGCCGTGCCGTCTTCACGGTGAAATACATGCAGCTCCCAGGAAGGAATCATGACTAGCTCGTCGCAATTTCGAAGCATGGCGACAAGATCAGCCGGAAGAATCTCGCCCCCTTCCACGAAGCCGCACGGCAGCAATGGGACATCTGCGCCAACCGATCGGGCAAGGTCACCGGCGCCATATCTGCTACGCGCCGTTGCAAACTTACTTCTGCGAACTAGTTCGGCCTGCGACTCGGCCCACCGCCGCAACTCGTCTGTTGTAGCTACAGGAAATGCCGAAAGACGATCCGCTTTAAGCGGTGCACCGCAGAACGCTCCGAGGCAATCATAAATGTGATGGGCATGAAATCCTCCGACGTACACCTGCGCTCTCGGAGACGGCCACCACCAGAGATCCTTGACGGTTTCAGATTCTAGACCAGATGCCAAGAGGGCTCTACCAATGATGTCGCCGTTCTCATCTCGAAGCTCGCGGGCATGCTCCGCAAAGACATCCTCGTATGCGTCATACATGGCTTGCTCGGCCGGATCCATTTCGCTACTTTGGTAGATTCTGCGAAATAGATCGCGTGGAGGAAGTGTCTTCCAATCGTTTCCTCGTAGTAACGTCTCAACGCCTACACCCTCGTCTGGTCCGTCGAGTTGAATGTCAACATCGGCGAGAGCGCAGAGCTCTAACAGAAGGCTCCTCAGCATATGGGTGCGTGACTTGTTCAGGATGTCAGTCTGGAAGAGTCCATCATCGGAGAGTGGATCATGTTTGAGCTTCGCTCGGAGAACCGTTCCTCCACCGTGCAACCGCTCACCCTCCTCGGCAACGCGCAGAAGTGGCCGCGTACTCAGGCCGTTCGGGAAGACCAATATGTTAGTCTCTGTTGCTGCGTCGAAATGCTTTAAGCTTTTAACCTCGACGTAGTCGGCAATCATAAATATTGAAAAGAATCCGATCCCAAATTTTCCTGTCGACTTAAAGCCGCGAGAAATTAGGCCGGGGTATTCGCGAGCCATCTCAGTAGACTGCCAATGGGAGTAACCAAAGTCGGTAAGCGCCGAAACCAGCCTTTCAGCGCTCATTCCTATTCCCCGGTCTTCGACCGTCAACCAGAATGACTCGCCTTCTTTCTTCATGCGCACCAGCACAGCGAGGTCACTGCCTCCATAAAGACGTGATCTGGCGCGAACCGCATCCGCGGCATTAGCTACAGTCTCCCTTAATGCAATCTCGGGGCGATTACCATACAGCTCCTTCCCGCCTAGTCGACTTACCACGTCGCTTACTTGGGATACTCGAAGAGTCGCGTCAATCGGCCGCCATCCGGACGTGGGAATGAAGCGCGCCAGCCGATCAGGAGACTCCGCTCCGGCAACTGATCTGACAAGGAATCTAGCTTTACCCAGGTCTGCGCAGAGAGCATCCACCTTGCCAAGCTCGCGATCAATCATGCCGATGGCATCGAAGGCCAACCACCAGGCCGCAGCTTCACTGACCTCGAATACTTGATTCGAGGTGTACTCCAGCCGATCAGCAGTCACCCGAGGCCTAGTCAGGCGTTGCTGGAAATACCAGTGGCGATTTGATTCACCCGTCGGCCTCCGAAACGCATGAAGATATGTAGGGGCACGCCTACTGTCGATATGAACCGCATCAGCTAAGCGTAATATGCAAGCAATTTTTAGTGTGTCGACGTGCCAGTTGTCCGGGTGTCGCGCGTAAGAACCAAGAACATTCGGAAAATGATTCGGCAAATCATCTACATCAAACCAGTGGCTGTGGGCTATACGTCCTATAGTGGGACCGAATGCGGTTCGGAGTTCCGTGTTCTCAAGAAGTGGAAACTCGCTGCCGCCCGGGATGCGAAAACGTTGGGATACGAGCCGCTCGGCTTGCTTGGCGTGGCGAAGCCGAAGTACGGTCGATATCGCATCCTCGCGAGCTATCTTGCGTAACGGATCTTCGTCGTCACCCGAGGAGCTTGCAGCTTTTAACTTTGCCAGCGCCATCGCAAACAGATCATCGTATATTGGATCAGCTACGATTTCGTCAACTCCACCTGGAAATGCTGCTAACCCCATCCCCAGGTCATGCAGGAGAAATGCTCCCCCCATGACGAATGCCTCGGCGGGATTGATAGGGAAGTTGTCCCCAGTGAGCAGTGATGCAGTGTCCCACAAGGCATCAATGTGCTCGATTGAGTGATCGGTGAACATGGGCATCGATGCAGCGATCTCGCCCGCTAGGTCGCGCACGACCGACCTGAATTGTAGATATGAAGCACGGAGCTGGTCGCGCTGCGCACTCCCAGGTCCCGCGTCGTCTGATCCTAAGGTTCTTAACCAAAGCCGCGATTGCATGAAGTCGGTCGTCATGGTGTCCCTGTTAGTGGGCAGCAAAGTAACGATGCTAGACAGCGTGGGGCGCCCATCCTGTCCAAGATCTTTCACCGGCTGAGCATGCAGCTTGTCCAACCCTGTGGTATGGGGCTCCGTCGAGGGTTCTAACGCCAACAAGTAGGACTGAGATGAGCTGCCATCGCTCTCTCGAACCCGGCGCGAACGGATTAGCCGAGAGGGGCATACGAGCGCGTGAACAGGAGTGTGTGAACAGGAGCGCGACTGCCGGATTGTTCTGTTCTGGATCAAGGCACCGCGCTTCGCGCGGTGCGGGGCGGTGAGCCCGGCCGGCGGCAAGCCGCCCCGGCCGCCTACGGCGCCGGGGCGGTCAGCCACCGAGGACCGCCGGGCAGCCGCCCCACGACGGAGATTCCACAGGGCCGCTACCAGCTCCAGGCGGTACGGAAGCCGACCAAGTCAGCCAGCAACCCGCTCAGGGCTTCCGTCTGCCGCGCCAGTCCACACCCCGGACTGGCTTGCCCCCGGCCCGTCTCCCACAGGTACAGACCGCCTCAGCCGCTCAGGCGACGCCGTCCGCGACCCCAGCGCCCGGACGAGCAAGCGGCAAGATCGCCCCGCCCACCATCTGCCCACAACCAGTCGTCAACGGCTGGACTCAGCCGGACTCGGCCAGAACAACGACAACGGCCCCCGATCAGCATCTCTGCTGGTCAGGGGCCGCATCTGCACCTGGTGGCGGGTAGAGGATTCGAACCTCTGTAGCTTTCGCGACGGATTTACAGTCCGCTCCCATTGGCCGCTCGGGCAACCCGCCAGGGCACCCCACCGCGTCGCAACGCGGCGGCGGAAGCAAGGATAGCGGTTGCCCCCGGCACTGCCGCAACCGGGTACCGTCAGGAGGTCCCACGCTGGTCAGCGCGGGACGGACCAGGACATACCGCCGGACAGCAGGAGCATGAGCATGGCAGCGAACCCGTCGTTCGACATCGTGAGCAAGGTCGACCGGCAGGAGGTCGACAACGCCCTCCGCCAGTCGGAGAAGGAGCTCTCGACGCGGTTCGACTTCCGCGGCACCGGTGCCGAGATCACCTGGTCGGGAGAGGAGGCGATCAGCCTCCAGGCGGAGACCGAGGAGCGGGTCCGGGCCGCGCTGGACGTCTTCAAGGAAAAGCTGGTCAAGCGGAACATCTCGCTGAAGTCGCTCGACGCCGGCGAGCCCAGGCAGTCGGGCAAGATCTTCAAGATCGACGCCAAGGTGGTGCAGGGCATCGACTCGGACAAGGCCAAGGCGATCAGCAAGAAGATCCGCGACGAAGGCCCGAAGGGCGTGCAGGCGCAGATCCAGGGCGACCAGCTCCGCGTCACCGGTAAGAAGAAGGACGACCTCCAGGCCGTCATCGCCCTGCTCAAGGGCGAGGACTTCGGGCTGGCGCTCCAGTTCACCAACTACAGGTAAGGCTCGACCACCCTGGCAGGTCAGGGCATAGGTCACGCCGTCTGGCCTCGCGGGCCTCGTCGCCACTGGTCGTCGTTCGTCACTACTGCGTGGCGACCGACGGCCGGGCGGCGACCCCGCACCCACCCGCTCAGGCAACCATGAATAAAGCCGGCACCGGGCACCTCTTGATGAGCGCCCGCTGGCGGGGATGTTCTTGACTCTCGACCCGGTCGAGGGCCGACCCTTCCTGGATGACGTCCGAAGAGCGCGCCCAACCATCAGTCCCGCTCGCGATCGACCTGGAGATGCTGCGGCCGGTGCTGCGCAGCGGCTGGGGAGCGGATACCTGCGACCCACACGATGTGCGGGATTGGCACGCCGGCAACCCGGCCCGTGGTCAATGCGGAGTGACCGCCTTGATCATTCAGGACCTGCTCGGCGGAGAACTGATCCTGGGCGAGGTCCTCGCCGGGGACGCCAAGATCGGCTACCACTACTGGAATCGACTGGCCGACGGCCGCGAGGTCGACCTGACAGCTGACCAGTTCCAGCCGCCGGAAGTCGTCGTCGGCGGTCAGGTCCAGCAACGCCCGCCGGGCCCACCTGGGCGATGCCGCCGGCAGTACGAGATCCTGCGGCACCGCGTCTTCGCAGCCCTCTACGGCGGCAGATCAACGCAACCCGCTCACCTGTGACGGCGACGTCGGCAAAGACCACGGTTCAGCCACGACCGGCGGCCGGACCGCAACGGTCGTCTTCTGCCCTAAGGCGACTTCCTTGGGGTACCGGCCGGGTATGAGGTCGGGTGGGAGCATGACCCCCGCGATGCTCCTCCCCTACCGCCCGGTGCTCGGTCAACCGGTCCTGCGCCGGCTGCTCCCCGGGCTCGCGACATCCGCTCTCGGTGACGGGCTCGCCCTTGTCGCGGTGACGTGGCTGGCTCTGCAACTCGCCCCGGCCGGGCAGCGCGGCACCTGGACCGCGTTCGCGGTGGCCGCGTACACGCTGCCGGGCGCGGCCGGCACGCTGCTGCTCGGGCGGTGGCTGGGTGGCCGGAGCGGGGCCCAGCTCGCCGGCTGGGACGCGACAGTGCGCGCCGCCGCGTTGGGGGCGATCCCCGCCGCCCACCTCGCCGGGGTGCTGGACGTCCGTCTCTACGTCGTCCTGCTCGCGGTGTCCTCGCTGCTGCACCCGTGGGGGTCGGCCGGTCGCTTCACGCTCGTGGCGGAGTTGCTGCCGCAGCGGCACCACCTGGCCGCGAACGCGCTGCTCGGCGTGTTCGGCCAGGCGGCGACGATCGTCGGCCCGCCGCTGGCCGGCCTTCTCATCGCCTGGGCCGGCGCGGTGTGGGTGATCGCCGTCGACGCGGTCAGCTTCGCCGTGCTGGCCGCCAGCTACCGCCTGGTCGTCCGCAATCGAGAAGCCGCCGCTGTCCGTGACCGAGCAGCCCCGGCCGGGGCGGGACCGTCGCGTACGTCGGGATTCCGGATCATCGGGCGAGACCGGTCACTGCTCGGCCTGCTGTCGCTGTCCTTCGCGTTCTTCTTCCTCTTCGGACCGTTCTACGTCGCCATGCCGGTGCACGTCACCGACGATCTGCACGCCTCCGCCGGTACGCTCGCGGCCTACTACACCGCGTTCGGCGTCGGCTCGCTGCTCGGCGGGCTGCTCACCGGTCACCTGCGCGGATGGCCGCCGCGGACCACGCTCGCCGGCATCGTCGCGCTGTTCGGCGCCGCGCTGCTCCCGCTCGGCCTGGGCGCGCCGGTCGTCCTGTCGCTGCCCGCGTTCGCGCTCGCCGGCCTGGTCTGGGCGCCCTACCAGCCGACTGCGACGGCGTTGTTCCAGCGCCGCGCCGGCACCGTCGACCTTCCCCGCGTGCTGGCTGCGAACGGCGCGGTCACCGTGCTGGCGGTACCGCTGGGCACGATGCTCGGCGGTCCGGCGACCGCCGCCTTCGGGGCACGCCCCACGCTCCTGGCGTGCGCGGTGACGATCCTCGCCCTGGGTCTGGCCGCCGCGACGACCGCCGCACGCCCCGGCCGCCCCGGAGCGCAGAACACGGAGCGGACCGGGCCGGCGGGCCCGCACGACCAGCCCGGACCGCACGCCCCGTCCGCACGGGTGGACGCGCCAGACCGGGTACGACCCGGAGCGACCTGATCCGGGTGCAACCGCCGGAGCCGCATCGGGGTGTCGAGTGGTGAGAGCGGATACGGGAGGTGGGCATGGACGGCCCCGAGGACTTCGACGCCTTCTACACGGCGACCGCGCGGCGGGTCGTGCACCACGTCTACGCCCTCTGCGGCGACCTGGCCGAGGCCCAGGACGTGACGCAGGAGGCGTACGCGCGGGCCTGGCAGCGCTGGTCGGCAGTCGGGGCGTACGAGGATCCGGAGGGCTGGGTGCGGACGGTGGCCTGGCGCCTGACGGCCAACCGGTGGCGCGGCCTGCGGCGCTGGTTGGGCGCGCGGGCCCGGCTGGGCCGGCAGGCGCCGGATCCCGGGCCCAACCCGGACCGGGTGGCGTTGCTGACGGCGTTACGCCGGCTGCCCGACGCGCAGCGGCTGGTCGTCGTCCTGTACCACCTCCACGACCTGCCGGTGGCGGAGATCGCCCGGAGCACAGGTATGCCGGAGGGGACTGTCAAGTCGTACCTGTCCCGGGGCCGCGCCGCGCTCGCCGTTCTACTGACCGACGACAAGGAGGAAGTCGATGTCGGCACGCATTGGTGAGGCTCTGCGGGAGTTGGAGCAGGACATGACCGGGCTGCGGCTCAGCCCGGCGGCCGAGGTGCGCGCACGGGGGCGCGCCAGGAGCCGGCGACAGGCCGCGATTCTGGCGGGGGTGGCCGCGGTGACCGTCACCGGCGGCGCCGCGAGCATGGCGGCGCTGTCCGGACCGGCGACGCCGATGCCGGCCGCCGGCAGCGCGGCCACCCCGTCCGCCACGGCGTCGGCCGCGTGTCAGGCCGACCCTCCGGTACGGCTGGACGTCGTCTTCCGGCCCGGCGCTGCCACGCCGCAGATCGGGGAGGTCGACTACCGGATCGGGCAGGCGCGCGGGGACACCGGGCTGCGCTGCGGTGGCAGGACTGTCGCGGCTCGGCCGGACGGCGACGGCCGGGTCGTCCTGTCGGTGCTGCTGGCGCAGGGTGAGGACCCGGCGCCGATCCGGGCCGCCGTGGAGAAGCTGCCCGGGGTGGAGCGGGTGGTGACCGCCGGCGGGTGAGCGGTCAGGCGGCGAGCGTCTGCTCTGCGCGTACCGCTGTGGCCTCGGCCCGGGCGATCGGGCCGCCTGGCAGCGCGGCGACCGCGGCCCCGACGGCGACCGCCACCCCGGCGAAGACGAACGCCCAGGAGACGCCGCCGGCGTGGTCGATGATCAGGCCGGCGATCGAGCCGCCGGCGGCGCTCGCCGCGACCGACATGGTCACCACCCAGGTGTACGCCTCGTTCAGCATGCCGGCCGGGGTGATCCGCCCGACGAGCGTGTTCTCCAGGGTGAGCGCGGGGGCGATGGCCGCGCCGCCGAGCACCAGCGCGACGCCGAGCGCGGCCGGGCCGGGCATCACCGCGAAGACGGCGAAGCTGGCCGCGACGGTGCCGAGCAGCCAGGCGAACTGGCGGGTCATGTTGGCGGCGGGCTTGCGTACGCCGAACCAGAAACCACCGATGGCGCTGCCGATGCCCCAGACGGCGAGCAGCACGCCGGCCAGGCTCTCCGGGTCGTCGGCGCCGGAGTTCCCGGCGAAGGCCGGGACGATGACGCCGGAGGCGCCGAACGCGATGCCGAGGCTCGCCACGCAGAGCAGCAGCGCGGGGAAGCCGCCGAGCCGCAACGGGCCGAGGCCCCGCGCGTGGTGCTCGCGGGGGTGCGGGCGCCAGCCGCGCATGACCCGGCCGAGCGCGACGGTGGCGGTGCCGACAAGGGTGACCACGGCGGCGCCGACGAGCGCGGCGGAGGCGTCGGCGAACAGTACGAAGCCGGCCACCAGCAGCGGGCCGATCACGAACACGACCTCGAAGAGGGTGGTCTCGGCGGCGAGCGCGGTGTTGCGCAGGTGCGCCCGGCCGGTGGCGGGGGCGGTGAGGTCGTTCCAGGCGCCCCGGATCGCGGCGGTGAGCGGCGGGTACGTGGCTCCGGCGACGCCCGAGGCCAGGTAGATCAGCCCGAGGTTGCCGCTGTCGGAGCGGGTGGCGACGAGCAGCCCGATCAGGGCGAGCGGGTGGGTGACCGCGGTGAGCAGCAGGACGGGGGTGGGTCCGACCCGGTCGGCGATCCGGCCGGCGACCGGGCTGAGCGCGGCGCCGGAGAGCGCGTAGATGCCGCCGGCGACGGCGGCCAGGGAGTACCGGCCGGTGACCTGCTCGACGACGAGCAGCAGCGCCAGCGGGGTCATGCCGATCCCGAGCCGGCCGATGATGCCGAGAACCAGCAGCATCGGCGCGCCGGGGATCCGCCAGACGCCCTGGTACTGGCGCAGTGCGGCCACTGTGTGCACCTCCGGGAAGTAATGAGTGAGTCAGCCTTCGACCCTAACGCTCCTGCTGGGCGGGGCGGTGGTCGAGTCGGTCACATCGGGCTGCCGGCGCGGGGCTGCCTTACCCGCCGGGAACGAGTAGGTTCGGTGATCGAACGGAGTCCATGCCTACGGCGGGTCGGCCGCCGCCGTGATCGGAGGTCGGATGAGCGGCATGGCTGTCGCGCCGCTACGGGTCGAGATCTACTCGCTGTACGGCGACGCCCGGCCCGCCGAGCCCGCGTCCGCCACCCTCCGGGGTTCACTGCCGGTCCGTGCGGTCCAGCAGTGCCCACCGGTGGCCCGCGCGCCCCGCACACGATCGAGATGGTGACCGGGGTGGTGGCCCGCACCTCCCCCGGCTGGTGCCTGCTGGCGCGCGGGGTGCCGAACTGGCCGGCGCAGCGCGGCCTTCAGCTCTACGACGGCGTGGTGGAGACCGACTGGTACACGTCGTTCCTGCCGACCATCCTGCGCCTGACCGAGCCGGGCCACGTGGTGCGGCTCTACCGGAACATCCCCCTGATGTGCCTCCAGCCGGTGCACCGGTCGACGCTCGCGGCGTCCCGGCAGGCCGAGCTGGTCACCGGGCAGGGCATCGCGGAGTGGCCGGACGACCTGTGGGAGGACCTGGTGGCGCTGCGCCGCCGCCGGCAGGATCCGCAGATCCGCGGCAGCTACCGGCGGGAGCAGGCCCGCCGCCTGCGTGAGCGGGCCGACTACGAGCCGGTCGGCGTCGAGGAAACGGACCCAACGGATCGATGACCGGCACCGCGACGCCCGCGCCCGGTTACCGGGCCCTGTTCCGGCATCCGGTCGCCGCCCGGTTACTCGTCGCCCGGGGTGTCTCCGAGCTGGGCGACTTCGTCGGGCTGGCGGCCCTGCTGCTGCTCGCGTACGACCAGACCGACTCGGTCCTCGGCCCGGCCGCCGTGTACGCCGCCCGCACGGTGCCCGCCCTGCTCGTCGCGACGGTGTTCAGCGGCTGGCTGGACGTGCCGGCCCGGCGCACCATGCTGGTCGGGCTCTCGCTCGCCGGTGCGGTGCTCATCGCCGTACCGGCTGCGGTGCCCGAGCCGGTGCCGGCGATCGTGGCGGCCGGGCTGCTCGGAGCGGTCCGGGCCGCGTACGCGAGCGTGCACGTGGCGATCACGGCCGAGGCGGTGGAGCCGCCGCTGCGGCTGCCGCTGTTCGGGCTCTCCGCGTTCGCCAACCAGAGCGGCCAGGTCGTCGGCCTGCTCGCCGGGGCCGGTGTGACGGTGGCGCTCGGTCCCCGGGTGGCGCTCGTGATCGACCTGGTCTCGTTCCTGCTCGCGGCGGCGATCCTCGCCGGCCTTCCGGTACGCCGGCAGGAGCACCGGGGTCCACGGCCGCCCGCCACCGCCGGTATCCGGATCATCGCCGCCCATCCGGTGCTGCGGGGTGTGGCGCTGCTTACCCTGGCCACAGTCCTGTCCGGCGGGCTGCCGGAGACGCTCGCCCCGGATCTGGCTGCCGGCGGATGGCGGCCGGTCGTGCTGGCGGCGTCGTCGTTCGGCGGCGCGGTGTTCGTGCTCGTCGTGGGGCGGCGCGGCTGGCTGGCCCGGGTGACCGGTCAGGTGGTGGCGGCGAGCGCGCTGGGCGCCGCGCTGCTGCTGGCCGGTCTGCTGGTGGCCCTCGACGCCCCGGCGTGGGCGCTCGCCGTGGCGAACGCGCTCGTCGGAGCGGGCGGCGGGTGGCTGATCGGGGCCCAGGCCACGTTCGCGCGGCTGGCGCCACGGGAGCGGATGGGGCAGGTGGAGGCGACGATCGTGGCCGGCAACATCGTCCTCTCCGGGGTCGGGATCTTCCTGCTCGGCGGCGTGGCCGTGCTGCTCGGCCCGGCCGTGGCCTACCTGGCGGCGGGGGTGGTGCTGCTCGCCGTGGTGCTGGCCGCCCGGCCGGACCGGCTCCCCGAGCCGGCCGCGTCCTGACGCCCGGCCGGACCGGGCTGCCCGGCCGGATCTGACGGCAGGGCCCAGACACAGCGCCGCCCGCGTCCGGGTGGACGCGGGCGGCGTCGTGTCACGCGGGTCAGCGCTGGAACTGCACCGGCCCGGAGTTGCGGGCCATCTGCTCCAGGCGGGCCACCCGCTGCTCCATCGGCGGGTGGGTGGCGAACATCGCGGCGATGCCGCCGCCCCGCTTGAACGGGTTGTCGATCATCAGGTGCGCGGTGCTGGCGAGCTGGCCCTGCGGCGCCAGCGGACGCGCCTGCGTACCCATGTGGATCTTGCGAAGGGCGCTGGCCAGGGCCAGCGGGTCGCGGCTCAGCTCGGCGCCGGACTGGTCGGCCTGGAACTCCCGGCTCCGGCTGATCGCGAGCTGGATCACCGTGGCGGCAATCGGGCCGAGGATCAGCGTGAGCAGCAGCACGGCCGGGTTCGGGCCGTCCTCGTCGTCCGAGGAACCCAGCGGGATGAACCAGGCCAGGTTCGCCAGCATGGTGATGATGCCGGCCAGGCCGGCCGCCACGCTGGAGATCAGGATGTCCCGGTTGTAGACGTGCGACAGCTCGTGGCCGATCACGCCACGCAGCTCCCGGTAGTCGAGGATCTCCACGATGCCCTGGGTGACGCAGACCGCCGCGTTCTCCGGGTTACGGCCGGTGGCGAACGCGTTGGGCTGCGCGGTCGGGCTCACGTAGAGCCGGGGCATCGGCTTGCCGGCCTGCGTGGAGAGCTCCCGCACCATCTGGTACAGCTCGGGGAACTGTGCCTCGCTGACCGGTTGCGCCTTCATCGAGCGCAGTGCGAGCTTGTCGGAGTAGAAGTAGGTGACGCCGTTCATCAGCAACGACACGACGACGGCGATGACGAGACCGCCGCTACCGCCGAACCAGTAGCCGATCGCGAGGATCAGCGAGGTCAACAGGCCGAGCAGCGCTGCGGTCTTGAGACGGTTGTGATGCACGATCTCTCCTTCGGTGCACGGGCCCTTGCGGGAGGCCCGCTGACCGGTTCAACACACCGGTACCCGTCAACCATCCGGCTCATGGCTGAAAGTTGGCTGGATGTTGCTGTGCGCAGGCTGAAGCGGTCGCCCATCCGGGCAGGAACCGGTCAGCGCGACGCCACGTCCAGCACGAGCTGCGGTGCGAAACCGATCACCACCGCGGCGACCGTGGCCACTCCGAGCGCCAGCACCACGGTCCGGGCGGGCCGGACCGTCGCCACGCCGGTCGGCGTCGCGTAGAGCGACGCGGTGACCCGCAGGTAGTACGCCAGGCCGATCACCGCGTTCAACGCCACCACGAGCGCCAGCCATCCCGCGTGCCCGGCCAGCAGCGCGCGTACCACCGTCACCTTGGCG
The DNA here is from genome assembly GCF_057196585.1 of Micromonospora sp. ATLC20. NCBI lineage: Bacteria > Bacillati > Actinomycetota > Actinomycetes > Micromonosporales > Micromonosporaceae > Micromonospora > Micromonospora sp. ATLC20. The sequence continues at coordinate 104 of NZ_JBXUOV010000027.1, read as the reverse complement.
AACAGCCCGGCCAGGCCCGGCGGCAGCCCGGCCAGCCCGATCAGCGCCAGCGCGAACGCGCCGCCCACCCACGGGTGCCGCCGCGCCGCGCCGCGCAGGTCGGC
>NZ_JBXUOV010000026.1:0-46476 GCF_057196585.1 Micromonospora sp. ATLC20 | reverse complement strand
GCGCCGCCCGGTGCGCGCGCGGTACGCGCCCGGTCAGCGCCGCCGGTGACGCTGACTTCCATGACCGACGACGCGACGGCCGTACTGGCCGACGGGATACGAAAAACGTACGGACGCACCACCGCCCTGGACGGCTTCGACCTGGCCGTGCCGGCCGGCACCGTGTACGGGGTGCTCGGCCCGAACGGGGCAGGCAAGACCACAGCGGTGCGTATCCTCACCACGCTGCTGCGTTTCGACGCCGGCCGGGCCAGAGTGGCCGGGTACGACGTCGCCTCCGACCCGGACCGGGTCCGCGCCGCGATCAGCCTCACCGGACAGTACGCGGCGGTCGACGAGGTGCTCAGCGGACGGCAGAACCTGGTGCTGTTCGGGCGGCTGCGGCGGCTGTCCGCGCGCCGGGCCCGCAGCCGCGCCGACGAGCTGCTGGACCGGTTCGGCCTGACCGAGGCGGCGGACCGGTCGGCGGGCGGCTACTCCGGTGGGATGCGCCGCCGCCTGGACCTCGCCGCCAGCCTGGTGGTGCCACCGCGGGTGCTGTTCCTCGACGAGCCGACCACCGGCCTGGACCCGCGCAGCCGCAACGGCCTGTGGACGGCGGTGCGGGAACTGGTCGACGACGGCACCACGGTGCTGCTGACCACCCAATATCTGCAGGAGGCCGACCACCTCGCCGACCGGGTGTGCGTCATCGACACCGGCCGGGTCGTGGCCGAGGGCACCCCGGAGCGGTTGAAGGCACGCATCGGCGCCGACCGGCTGGAACTGGTGGTCCGCGACGTGGCGGACCTGCCCGCCGCGGCGGCGGTGATGGAACGCGCCACCGGCGCGGCCGCGACAGTGGACGTCGAGCTGCGGCGTGTGGACGCGCCGGTGGCCGACCGGATCGCCGTGCTCACCGCCGTGCTGCGGGCCCTCGACGACGCCGGGATCGCCGTGGACGACGTGCTGGTCCGCCGTCCCACACTGGACGAGGCGTTCCTACGGCTCACCGGCGGCCACGCCGACGCGCAGCGGGTGGGGGTGGCGTCGTGAGGGCGCTGACCGACGGGTGGCTGATGGCCGGGCGGAACATGCGGCACGTGGTCCGCGCCCCCGAGGAGATCATCCTCTACTTCAGCCTGCCGATCATGTTCGTGCTGGTGTTCGGCTACGTGTTCGGCAGCGGCATGTCCGTGCCGGGCGACGGCAGCTACCGGGAGTTCCTGCTGCCGGGCGTGTTCGTCATGACGATGCTCTACGGCCTCGGCGCGACCGCGTCGGCCGTCGCGGTGGACACCGGCCGTGGTGTGGTGGACCGGTTCCGGTCACTGCCGATGGCCCGTTCGGCGCTGCTGTCCGGCCGCGCGGGCGCCGACCTGGTACGGGCGTGCCTGGAGATGACCACGCTGGTGGTGTGCGGGTTGCTGGTGGGCTGGCAGTGGCGCGAGGGCACCGGCCCGGCGCTGGCCGCGGTGGCGCTGATCCTGCTGCTGCGCGTCGCGATGACCTGGGTGGGCATCCTGTTCGGGCTGCTCGTGCCGAACCCGGACACGGTCGCGGTGGTGGTGTTCCCGCTGGCGTTCCCGCTGACCGCGCTGTCCAACGTGTTCGTGGCGCCGGAGCTGATGCCGGACTGGCTGGGCGCGATCGCCGCCTGGAATCCGCTGTCGGCGACGGTGGCGGCGGCCCGGGACCTGTTCGGCAACCCGGGCCTGGGCGGCGACTCGTGGCCGGCCCGGCACGCGCTGGAACTGGCGATCGTCTGGCCGCTGGCGCTGATCGCGGTGGCCGCGCCGGCGGCGGTGCGCCGCTACCGGCGGCTCGGCCGCTGACAAGGGCCGGGGTATCGGGGGGATGAAATCGGGGCGCGGCCGAAGCCGCGCCCCGATGCTCCCAGGCCCTTCCCGGCCGGTGGGGCGAAGACGATCGGCGCCGACCTTCGGACCGACCCGACGTGGACTGGCTGCCCCCGCCTGGCCGTTGTCTACTGGCCGTGCCTCTCACCCTGCCCGTACACCGGTAACCGCGACCGGTTCGCGCCGCCCCGCCGACCCCCGCCCGCTGGACCTGGCCGCCGCAACCTTCCGGTCGCTCGGCCAGCGGACGAAGGGACGAAGCGAACAACAGCCGCTTCCCGTGGTAGGACTCAAAGACGGTACGGCGTAGACCCCCGCCGCTGTCAACCCACCCGGGCCTGTCGTGTGTTGCGACACGGCGTGTCGCGTCGGCGCGTCTCGATTCCTGAGGCTGCTTCAGGCGCCGAGGTGGTGCCGCAGCATCGCCGCCGCCGCACCCGGATGATCGTCGGCGAGCAGCCCGGCGGCGGCCAGCACGTAGTCCACGTCGACGACCGGGCGGGCCGCCCGCGGCAACGCCCACCCGCCGGCGTGGTCGGTGAGCACCGCGTCGAGCACCGCCGCCGCGTCACCCGGGTCGGCGTGCCGCAGCACCCCGCCGGAACCGACGAGCAGCTTCACCTCCCGCAGGTCCCGCCCGGCCCGCTCCCCCGTCGCCGCACCACGCGCGTGCCGCCGCAACGCCACAGTCGCCGCCAGCGCCGCGATGCGCCGGTCCACGGCCCGCTCACCGTCACCGGCGGGCAGGAACCCCGGGTCGGCCGCCCGTACCGCCGCCGCAGCCGTCAGCTGCGCCTCCTCGGCCGCGTCCAGCAGCCGCTCCTCGGCCGCGGCGCGCACCACACCCGGCGCGCTCCACCGCATGCCCAGGTCCCCCTCGACGGTGCGGGCCCGCCACAGCGTCCCGGCGACCTCCTGACTGGGGCCACTGTCCCGCTCGTCGGGCGTGAGCACCGAGTACACGTCGGTGGTGGCCCCACCCACGTCCACCACCGCGAGGTCACCGCCGAGCGTGCCGGCGAGGACCTCCACGCCGGTGAGCACCGCGTCGGGCGTGGCGGCGCGGACCAGCCGCGCGAACCGCGTACCCCGGGACAGCTTCTTGCCGCCGATGACGTGCCGCAGGAACACCTCCCGGATCGCCGCCCGCGCCGACGCCGGCTCCAGCACCCCGATGCGGGGCAGCACGTTGTCCGCCACCGTCACCGGCACCCCCGCACCCGCCAGCAGCGCGTGCAGGTCGGCACGCACGTCGGCGTTGCCGGCGAGGACCACCGGCACCCGGAACCGGGCCTTCGCCAGCCGCGTCGCGTTGTGCGTCACCGTCTCGGCGTCCCCGCCGTCGGTGCCGCCCACGAGCAGCACCACGTCCGGGCGGGCCGCCCGCAACGCCGCCACGTCCGCCCCGGACAGCCGACCCGCCGCCACGTGCACCACGTTCGCGCCCGCCGACAGACCGACCCGCCGGCCCGCCTGAGCGGTCACCAGGGGCTCGTAACCCACCACCGCGAGGCGCAGCCCACCCCCGGCCGACGAACACACGTACCAGGGCACCTCAGCGACCCCGGCCGACGCGGTGGCCGCGCCGACCGCGGCGTCCAGGCCGTGCAGCACATCAGTGCCCACCGTGGTGGGCGCCGACGCCGCCGCGACCAGCCGGCCGCCGTCGAGGTCCACCACCGCGGCCTTCGTGTACGTCGACCCGACGTCCGCGCAGACGACGACGCGCGACATCGGCTCGCTCACGCTGGGCCGTCCTTCGTTCGCGACTGCGGGGCTCGCAACACCGGCTCGCTCCTCGCGCTCACGCCGGGCTCGCCTTCGTTCGCGACTGCGGGGCTCGCAACACCGGCTCGCTCCTCGCGCTCACGGTGATGGCGGCACGACCACCGTGCCGGTCGCGGTGACCGCCACGATCGGCTCGTCGAGCACCTCGGCGGCCGACTCGCCCTTGTCCGGGCGGCCCCGGCACACCACAGTCGCGGCGAAGTCGATGGTGCGGCTGCGGGTGCCCACCCGGGTCACCGTCGCCGTCACCTCCAGCACGTCACCGGCCTTCATCGGCGCCCGGAACTGCACGTCCGAGTACGAGGCGAACAACCCCTCGTCGCCGTCGGTGCGGATGCACACCTCGGTCGCCACGTCCCCGAACAACCCCAGCGCGTACGCCCCGTCGACCAGGTTGCCCGCGTAGTGGGCGTGGGAGTACGGCACGTACCGGCGGTGGGTGACTGTCAGACCGACACGGGGATCGCTCATCAGGTGTTCGCCTTCCTGGAGGTGATCAAAGCGTGGACGAGGTAACTGGCGACCTCACCCGGGGTGGTGCCACGGCCGAAGATCCGGTCCACGCCCAGCTCGCCGGTCATCGTCTCGTCGAACCGCGGCCCGCCGACGATCAGCAGCGGCCGGCGCCCTGCCGGCATCGCCTCCCGGAACGCCGCCGACATCTCCCGCGTGTTGTGCAGGTGCGCGTCGCGCTGCGTCACCACCTGCGACACCAGCACCGCGTCGGCGCGTTCCCGCCGGGCCGCCTCGACCAGCTCCGGCACGCTCACCTGCGCGCCCAGATTCGTGACCTTCAGCTCCCGGTAGTACTCCAGGCCCTTCTCACCGGCGATGCCCTTGACGTTGAGGATCGCGTCGATGCCCACGGTGTGCGCGTCGGTGCCGATGCAGGCGCCCACCACCGACAGCTTGCGGCGCAGCCGCCGCTTCACCACCGCGTTGACCTCCTTGGCCGACAGCAGCGGATAGTCACGCTCCACCACCTGCACCTTCGCAAGGTCCACCAGGTGGTTCACCCGCCCGTACACCACGAAGAACGTGAACCCGTCACCGATCGGCTTGGCGTGCACCAGCATCGCCGGGTCCATGCCCATCTTGTTTGCCAGCTGCACCGCCGCGCCCTCGGCCCGCTTGTCGTGCGGCACCGGCAACGTGAACGACACCTGCACCATGCCGTCACCGGTGGTGTCCCCGTACGGCCGCACGACCGTCTTCTCGCTCACAGGGTCTGCTCCAGGATCTCCGTGGCCGGGTTGTAGTAGTCCGCCTCGTGCCGCGCCACCCCGGAAAGGCCCTTCCCGCGGTCCGCCGGCCGCTTCATGATCCCGAACGTGCCCTCGGCGATCGCCGTCAGCAACGACTGGTCCCCGATGCGCTCCAGCAGGCCCACCGCCTCACCGAGCACCCGGTGCGCCCGCTCCTGGATGAACCCGCCCGGCGCCGGCACGAAGTCCTCGTGCAACCCGCCCGCCGCGCCCAGCACGTACCGCACGTTCTGCAGGGCGATGTCCCGGTCCGACAACCACGGCGTCACCACCGCCTCGGTCATCATCCCCACCAGCAGGATCCCCTGCCCGGTCATCGTGCCCACCAGGTTGAAGAACCCGTCCAGCAGGTTGCCCCGGAACACGTCACCGGTCATGTGCTTCGTCGGCGGCATCCACTTCAACGGCGCATCCGGGAACAACTCCCGCGCCAGCAACGCGTGCGCCAGCTCCAACCGGAACGACTCCGGCACATCCGGGTTGATCTCGAACGCGTGCCCCAGCCCCAGCTGCCAGTCCGCCAGCCCCGCCTCGTGCGCGAAGAACTCGTTCAGCAGCTGCGACACCGTCACCGTGTGCGCCTCGTCCACCGCGTCAGCGGTGGTCAGGTAGTTGTCCTCACCGGTGTTGATGATGATCCCCGCCCGCGCGTGCACCTGCCGCGAGAACCGCTGGTCCACGAACGTACGGATCGGGTTGATGTCGCGGAACAGGATCCCGTACATCGAGTCGTTGAGCATCATGTCCAGACGCTCCAACCCGGCCAGCGTCGCCATCTCCGGCATGCACAGACCCGACGCGTAGTTCGTCAGCCGCACATACCGGCCCAGCTCCCGCGACGTCTCGTCCAGCGCCGCCCGCATCAACCGGAAGTTCTCCTGCGTCGCGTACGTGCCCGCGAAACCCTCCCGGGTCGCCCCCTCCGGCACGTAGTCCAGCAGCGACTGCCCCGTCGACCGGATCACCGCGATCACGTCCGCGCCGGCCCGCGCCGCCGCCTGCGCCTGAGGAATGTCCTCGTAGATGTCACCCGTCGCCACGATCAGGTAGATCCACGGCCGCCGCTCCGGATCCCCGAACCGCTTCACCAGGCGATCCCGCTCCGCACGCCGCCGGTCGATGCTGCGCACCCCCGCCGCGACCGCCTTGCGCGACGCCCGCCGCGCCGCCGTCGCCGCCTTCCCCGACGGCTGCGCGAACCGCACCGACCCGGCCGCCGCCTTCTGCGCCAGCAACGTCACATCGGTGATGCCCTCACGCGCCAGCGCGTCGAACACCGGCGCCGCCACCCCGTGCCCCAGACCCACGTCCGCGACCACCGCGTCCACGAGCCGGTTCACCCACGGAATACCGTCCGGGTCCGCGCCGGTCACCCCGGCCAGCCGCAGCACCGCCCGCTCCACCGACACCGTGGTGTGACTACGCGCCAGATCCACCACCGGCTGCCCGGCCCGGCGCGCCAACTCCCGCGCCCGCGCCACCAGCGCCGGATCCAGCCCAAGCTTCCCTGTCACGAAGACCCTTCCTGATAGATCACGTCACCGCGCAACACAGTGGCCCGGCACACCGGCAGCGGCGTCGGATCGTCCGCGCCCCGCAACTCCGGATCCTCGGCCAGCACCACCGGCAGCCCCCGCTCCACGCCCGCCGGGGTGTCCCACACCGCGAACGTCGCCGGCGCCCCCAACGCCAGCACACCCTCGTTGTCCAGGTGCACCGCCCGCCACCCGCCGCGCGTGTGCGCCGCGAACGCCGCCCGCACACTCATCCGCTGCGCCGGGTTGTGATGCGCCGCCGCCGCCCGCACCGACCCCCACGGATCCAGCGGCGTCACCGGCGAATCCGACCCGAACGCCAACGCCACCCCGACGCCGTGCATCGCACCCATCGGATTCGACTCCAGCGACCGCGCCAACCCCAGCCGCGACTCGTACATCCGGCCCGCGCCGCCCCACAACCTGTCGAACGCCGGCTGCATCGACGCCACGATCCCGTACTCCACGAACCCGGCGATCAGCGCCTTGCTCATGATCTCCGCGTGCTCCACCCGGTGCCGGGCCGCCCGCAACCGGTCCACACCCAGCGACCGCGCCGCCAGCCCGAAACCCGCAAGCACCGTCGCGATCGCCGCGTCCCCGATCGCGTGGAACCCGCCCTGCAACCCGTGCGCCGCACAATCAAGCAGATGATCACGGACCTGCTCCGCCGACACGTACCCGTGCCCGCACGCCCCCGCCTCACCGTCCAGGTACGCCGCCGACACGTGCGCCGTCCGCGACCCCAGCGCCCCGTCGGCGAACAGGTCACCACCCGCGCCCACCGCACCCAGCTCCCGGGCCTTCGCCGCACCCAGCAGCTCACCCCAGTACCCGTACACCTCCGGCACCCCGGCCCCCGAGATCGCCAGCAGCCCGGTGAAGTCCTCCTCGTCGGAGATGTCCGGACCACCGCACTCGTGCACCGCCGCGACACCCAGCGACGCCGCATGCTCCAGCGCCCGCCGCTGCGCCGCCACCCGCTGCGCCCGCGACACCGACGCGAACGCCGCCGCCCGCACCACGTGATGCGCGTCGCGCCGCAGCCACCCCGACGCCTCGAACCCGGCCGCCGACACCACCTCCGGACACGCCGCCAGCAGCGCCGCCGACACCAGCGCCGAATGGATCGACGCCTGCGACAGATACACCCGCCGCCCACCGGCCGCCCGGTCCAGCGCCGCCGCATCAGGCAACGCCGGATCCGCCCAGCCCGACTCGTCCCAGCCGTGCCCCAGCACCACCGCGTCACCCGGCAGACCCGCCGCGAACGCCGACACCGCCTCCAGCAGCCCATCCGCCGACCGCACCGCCGACAGATCAAGCCCCGACAACGCCAACCCGGTATCGGTCGCGTGCACGTGCGCGTCAACGAACGCCGGCGTCACCAGCGCACCGCCCAGCTCCACCACCCGGTCCGCCCGCGGCGCGTCCGCGTCCGTACCCAACCAGGCGATCCGCCCGTCCCGCACCAGCAGCGCCGTCGCGCTCGGGTCCGCCGGACAGTGCAGCACTCCACCGCGATACAGCGTCGAGGGGTTCGTCATGGTCTCAGTCTGCCGTCAGACGAGCCTCGAACAGGCCGCGCACCCCCGGCTCGGCACGCAACAGATCCAACGCCAGCGCCGCGTGCCCCGGCACGTACCCGTTGCCCACCAGCATCGTCACGTCCGCCGCCAGGCCCTCCGCACCAAGCGCCGCCGCCGCGAAGCTCGTCGCCATCGAGAAGAAGATCACCGTACCGCCGTCCGCCGTGGCCAGCACCGCGCCGTGCTCACACCCCGGCACGTCCACGCACACCACAGTCACGTCCGCCGGCACACCCAGCGCCGTCGTCACCGCCGTCGACAGCCCCACCGGATCCCGCGCGTCGGCCAGCGCCACCACGTCGGCCAGCCCGGCCGCCGTCAGCGCGTCCCGCTCCGACGCCACCGGAACCACCCCGACGGTACGGGCGGCGCCCGCCCGCCGCGCCGCCGCCAGCGACAGCGACCCGCTCTTGCCGGCCCCGCCGATCACCGCCACCGACACCGGACGCGGATCACCCTCCCGCGAGCGCCGCGCCACCTGCTCGGCCACCACCCGCGCCGTCAACGCCGGCGCCCCGCACACGTCCAGCACCGCCAGGGACAGCTCGGGGTGCAGGTCCGGCGGCAGCACCGCCGCGATCGACCGGGCGAACAGGATCGCGTACCCGTCGCACGGCACCTGCTCGCTGCGCCCGTCCCAGCGGGCCAGCCCGTCGGTGATCGTCAGCGGCGTCAGCGTCAGCGACACGAGCGTCGCCACCCGGTCACCCGCCTTCAGCCCCAGCGGCGAGCGGCGGCCCGCCTCCTCGACGGTGCCGATCAGCATGCCGCCGGAACCGGTCACCGGGTTCTGCATCTTCCCCCGGGCCGACACGATCTCCAGCACCTCGGCGCGGACCTTCTCCCCGTCGCCGCCGTGCTTCTCCGCCAGCTGCCGGAAACTCGCCGCGTCCAGGTTCAGCCGCTCGACCCGGATCCGGACCTCGTTCGCCGCGATCCGCGGGTCCGGGTCCAGCCGCCAGGCCGCCTGCGGGAGCACCCCCGCCGGTTCCACGACTCGGTGCAGACCCACCGGTGACGTCACGCCGACCCCCTATGTCCAGCCGCCCGAACCCCCGGCCAGGAGTCGCGTCGCGGGAAAACTTCCGGCAGAATAATTTCTTCACCGCAGATTTTCCAGTAGCCTACGCATCCGTTGATCAAACCGCACACTGACGAGGAGGGGCCGTGACCCAGACCCAACCGGTGGAGACCATCCCGACGCCCCGCCCCGCGCCGGTCGCCGTTCCGACCGCCGGACAGCCCTACGAATACCGCCGCGCGCCCCTCGTCGAACCCGACTGGACCCGCTTCCCCGGCTGGCGCCACATCACCCGCGAACAGTGGGAGAGCGCCCAGTGGCAACGGGTCAACTGCGTCAAGAACATCAAGCAGCTGCGCGCCGTCCTCGGCGACACCGTCGACGAGACCTTCTACGCCGACCTGGAGGCCGACCAGAAGGCGCTGGCCACCATGTCCATGCTGGTGCCGCCGCAGATGCTCAACACCATGGTGCCGCATCAGCCGATGAGCACCGAGGCGCTGCTGGCCGACCCGATCCGCCGCTACATGATCCCGGTCGCCTCCGACCGGCGCACCGACTGGCCGTCGCACCCGTACGCCAGCCGCGACAGCCTCCACGAGCACGACATGTGGGTCGCCGAGGGTCTCACCCACCGCTACCCCACAAAGGTCCTCGCCGAGCTGCTCTCCACCTGCCCGCAGTACTGCGGCCACTGCACCCGCATGGACCTCGTCGGCAACTCCACCCCCGCCGTCGACAAGCTCAAGCTCACCCTCAAGCCGGTCGACCGCTACGACGCCCACATCACCTACCTCAAGGCCCACCCGGGCGTACGTGACGTTGTCGTCTCCGGCGGCGACGTCGCCAACGTGCCGTGGCGCAACCTCGAGTCGTACCTGATGCGCCTGCTGGAGATCGAGACGATCCGCGACATCCGGCTCGCCACCAAGGCGCTCATGGGCCTGCCCCAGCACTGGCTCCAGCCCGACGTGGTCGAGGGCCTCGAACGGGTCGCCCGCACCGCCGCCCGCCGCGGCGTCAATCTGGCCATCCACACCCACGTCAACCACGCCCAGTCGCTGACCCCGCTGGTCGCCAAGGCCGCACAGACGGCGCTCGACGTCGGCGTCCGCGACGTGCGCAACCAGGGCGTACTCATGCGCGGCGTCAACGCCACCAGCGCCGACCTGCTCGACCTGTGCTTCGCGCTGCAGGGCGAGGCGGGCATCCTGCCGTACTACTTCTACATGTGCGACATGATCCCCAACGCCGAGCACTGGCGCGTCCCGGTCTGGCACGCCCAGCAGCTCCAGCACGACATCATGGGCTACCTGCCCGGTTACGCCACCCCGCGGATCGTCTGCGACGTGCCGTTCGTCGGCAAGCGCTGGGTGCACATGCTCACCGACTACGACCGTGAGCGCGGCATCTCGTACTGGACGAAGAACTACCGCACCTCGATCGAGTCGGCCGACCTGGAGGCGCTGAACAAGCGCTACGCCTACTACGACCCGATCGACACGCTGCCCGAGGCCGGCCAGGCCTGGTGGCTCGCCCACCGCGACGACTGACCCCGGACAACCGACGGCGGGCCACCTCAGCGATGAGGTGGCCCGCCGTTCGCGTACTCACTTGTTGAAGGCGTCCTTGACGTCGCGGCCCGCCTGCTTGGCGTGCTCCCCGGCCTGCCGGGCCCGCGCCGTGCTCTGCTCGGAGGCGCCCTCGGCCCGCAACCGCTCGTTGTCGGTCACGTCGCCGATCCGCTCCTTGGCCATGCCGCTCATCTCCTGGGCCTTGTTCTTCGCCTTGTCGGTGAAGCTCATGTCGCCCTCCCTCGTCCGGCTGCGCCTTGCCCTTGCCGCGTCCCCGGTGCGTGTCGTGTCAAACGCCGTTGACCGGCGCACATCGCGTAGGGCGTCCTAGGATAATAGGTTGAAAGTGTGTGCCTACCGGTTCAGGTCGCGGACGCGGTCCGTGACGGCGGCCAGGAACGCGGTGAGGGCGGGCGCCGGTGGCGTGCCCCGGGTGACAGCCACCAGACGGCGCCGGAGAGCGGTCTCGGCGATGCCCCGCACCGCCAGCGCCGGGTCGTCCCCGGGCAGGGCCAGCGCCGGCATCAGGGCGACCGCCGCCCCGGCCCGGACCAGCTCCAGCTGGACGTCCGCGTCGCTGGACCGGTGCCGCAGGTCCGGTTCGTAGCCGCCGAGACGGCGGCACGTCCCGACCACCATGGCGTGGTGCCCGGTGCCCTCGGCGGAGGCCGTCCACACCTCGGACCGCAGGTCGGCGACCGCGACGTGTCCCCCGGTCCCGGCGAGGGGATGCGCGGCGGGAAGCACGAGCCGCAAGGGCTCCTCGAGCAGCAGCGTGAAACGGAGCCCCGCCGGGCGGGGGCGGGGCTGACTGTCGTACTCGTCGCCGATGACCAGGTCGACGGCGCCCAGCCGCAGGCCCGGCAGGGACTGTTCGAGTTCCAGCTCGAAGATCTCCACCCGCACCCGCGGGTGCTCGGCTCTCATCCGGGCCACGGCCGGCACGAGCAGGCGGCGCGCCGCCGATTGCAGGCCGCCCGCCCGGACGCTCCCCCGGACGTCACCGTCGAGCGCGGCCAGGTCGGCCTCCGCCGCCTCCGCCGCCGACAGCAGCACCCGGGCGTGCCGGGCGAGCACGTGCCCGGCCTCGGTGAGCCGTACGCCGCGGCCCGCCCGGCCCAGCAGCCGGACACCCGCCTCCTTCTCCAGCAGGGCCAGCTGCTGCGACACAGTCGACGGGCTGTAGCCCAGAGCCGCGGCGACAGCGGCCATCGTGCCGCGCTCCTCGAACTCCCGCAGGAAACGCAACCGCCGCAGGTCCAGCTCGATCATGCGGGAATCCTAATGATTCACCTGCGGAATTCATCGCTGGACCCGAGCAGTCGGCGCCGGTGATCCTTGGCGCGTGGGTGCCGCGCTGTGTCTCCTGTCCGCCGCCTGTTTCGGCGCGATGGCCGTCTTCGGCAAGCTCGCGTACGACGCCGGTGTCTCCCCGACGGCTCTGCTGCTGGTGCGTTTCGGCCTGGCCGCCGTACTGCTCGGGCTCGTCCTGCTCACCCGGCCGGCCCGGCGCCGCGCGGCGCCGGGCGACGACAGCGGTGTGCGGCCGGCGACGAGGCGCGGGCGGGTGGTGGCCGTCGCCCTCGGGCTGGGCGCGATCGGGTACGCCACACAGGCGAGCCTGTACTTCTCCGCGCTCGAACTGATGGACGCGTCCCTGCTGGCGCTGATCCTCTACACGTACCCGGTCCTGGTGACGGTGGCGGCGGTCCTGCTCGGCCGGGACCGGCTCAGCCCCAGACGCGGTGCGGCGCTGGTGGCCGCCTCGGGTGGAACGCTGCTGGTCCTGCTCGGCGCCGGTGGCGCGGGCTTCCATCCGCTCGGGGCGCTGCTGGCCTTCGCCGCCGCCGTCACCTACACGGTCTACATCCTGGTCTCCGACACCGTCGTGCACCGGCTGGCACCCGTGGCGCTGTCGGCGCTGGTGATGACGGGTGCCGCCGGCACCCTCGGCGCTCGCGCCCTGGTCACCGGCGGCGCCGACCTGAGCTTCGGGTGGCGGGGATGGTTCTGGCTGGCCGCCATCGCCGTGATCTCCACGGTCGTGGCGATGCTGGCGTTCTTCGCCGGGCTGAAGCGGACCGGTCCGTCGACCGCGGCCATCCTGTCCACCTTCGAACCGGTGGTCACCGCCGCGCTGGCCACGCTCACCCTCGGCGAGGCCCTGACCCCCGCGCAGCTCGCCGGCGGCGCACTGGTGCTGGCCTCCGTCGCGGTCCTGCAACTGCGCCCCGGCGGCGCACGCGCCCGGGAACGGGCGTCCGGCCGGCCGGTCCCGGCACGCGACGGCCTGACCGAACCCACGCCGGCGGCCCGCTAGCGCCCGCTTCCCCGGTTAACCGTCGGCGGCGGGCCGGGCCCGCCCCGGCGTGGTTGACTGGGCCGGTGAACGAGATCCTGCTGATCCGGCACGGCGAGACCAGCTGGAGCGCCGCCCACCGGCACACCTCGTACACCGATCTGGACCTGACCCCCGACGGCGAACGGCAGGCCGGCGCGCTGGCCCCGCTGCTCGCCGGCCGGCGCTTCGCCCGGGTGCTGTCCAGCCCCCGGCAGCGGGCCACCCGCACCGCCGCCCTGGCCGGGCTCACCGTCGACGCGATCGAGCCGGACCTGGCCGAGTGGAACTACGGCGAGTACGAGGGCCGCACCACCGCGGACATCCAGGCCGACCGGCCCGGCTGGTCGATCTGGGCCGACGGCGGCCCCGGCGGCGAGTCATCGGAGCAGGTGGGCGCCCGCCTGGACCGCGTGCTGGACCGGATCGCGCCGCTGCTGGAACAGGGCGATGTCGCGCTCGTCGGGCACGGGCACAGCCTGCGCGTGCTCGGGGCGCGCTGGATCGGGCTGCCGCCCTCGGCCGGGGCGCTGCTGCGGCTGGACACCGCCACGCTCAGCGTGCTCGGGCACGAGCACGGCCGGCGGGTGCTCAGGCGGTGGAACCTGCCGGCTCCGCCGACGGGCGGGGACGACCCCGGCCGGTCAGCTCGCCACTGATCTTCGGCGGCCGGTTCTCATACGGCGTGGACAGCACCACTGTCGTGCGCGTGGTGACGTTCGCGGCGGTACGGATCTCCTGCAGCACCCGCTCCAGGTCGGCCGGGCCGGCCACCCGCACCAGCAGGAGATAGAAGTCCTCCCCCGCCACCGAGTAGCACGAGTCGATCTCGGGCAGGTGCGCCAGCCGCTCCGGCGCGTCGTCCGGCTGGGACGGGTCGAACGGCCGGATCGCCACGAACGCGGTCAGCGGCAGGTCCAGTGCCTCGAACGACACCCGCGCGGCGTACCCCTTGATCACCCCGCGTTGCTCCAGCCGGCGGACCCGCTGGTGCACGGCCGACACCGACAGGCCCACCCGCTCGGCCAGATCCGTGTACGACAGCCGACCGTCCCCGGTCAGCGCGGCGACGATGGCACGGTCGATCTCCTCCACGCGCTGCACAGTAGCCGGAAAAGCGCTCCCACGCCGTACCCGGCCCGCCGTGGTGACGCTCAGCGCGCCGTCCGGTCGCGCACCGCGTCCGCGGCGTAGTTCAGCACCTCCGCGATGTCCTCCTCGTCCAGGAACGGCAGGTCGGTGAGGATGTCCGTGACGGACATGCCCTCGGCCATCATGGCCAGCAGGGTGGCCACGGGGATGCGCGACTGCCGTACGCAGGGCGCACCCCCCATGACGTCGGGGTCCACGGTGATCCGGGGGAAGGTCACCGCGACAGGCTAGCCCTTCGCCAGCGCACGCGAGATGACCAGACGCTGGATCTGGTTGGTGCCCTCGACGATCTGGAGCACCTTGGCCTCCCGCATGTACCGCTCGACCGGGTGGTCGGCGACGTACCCGGCGCCGCCGAGCACCTGCACCGCGTCGGTGGTCACCCGCATCGCCACGTCAGTGGCGAACAGCTTCGCCTTGGCCGCCTCGATCGAGTACGGGCGGCCGGCGTCGCGCAGCCGCGCGGCGGCGAGCGTGAGCGCCCGCGCGGCGGAGATCTGGGTGGCGGCGTCGGCCAGGTTGAACCCGAGCCCCTGGAAGTCGATGATCGCGCGGCCGAACTGGCGGCGCTCCCGGGCGTAGCCGACCGCGTAGTCCAGCGCGCCCTGGGCCAGGCCCACCGCGCACGCGGCGATGCCCAGGCGGCCGGAGTCCAGCGCGGACATCGCGATGGTGAACCCGGCGCCCTCGCCGCCGATCAGCCGCTCCGCCGGCACCCGGGCGTCGTCGAAGGCGATCTGCGCGATCGGCGAGGCGTGCAGGCCCATGGTGCGTTCGGCGGCCTGCGGGTGGATGCCCGCCGTCGACCGGTCGGCCAGCAGGCAGGAGATGCCCTTCGGGCCGGGACCGCCGGTGCGGCAGAAGATGTTGTAGAAGTCGGCCACCCGGGCGTGCGTGATCCACGCCTTGGTGCCGGTCACCACGTACGCGTCGCCGTCGCGCACCGCCCGCGTGGTCAGGGCCGCCGCGTCCGAGCCACCCTGCGGCTCGGAGAGGCAGTACGCACCGAGCAGTTCCCCGCCGATCATGTCCGGCAGCAGTTTGCGCTGCTCGTCCGTGCCGAACTGGGCCAGCGGGTAGCAGGACAGCGTGTGCACGCTGACCGCCTCGGCCACTGCCAGCCACCGGCTGGCGAGGATCTCCAGCACCTGGAGGTACACCTCGTACGGCTGCGCCGCGCCACCGTGCTCCTCCGCGTACGGCAGGCCGAGCAGGCCGGCCCGGCCCAGGGTGCGCAGCACCTCCCGGGGGAACTCGGCGCGGGCCTCGAAACCGGCGGCGGCCGGAGCCAGCTCCCGGTCGGCGAGTTCGGTGGCGAGGTCCAGCAGGTCGTGGGCCTCGTCGGTGGGCAGGATCCGGTCGACGTTCATAGCGCGATGAGCTCCGTGGGGGTGGTGTTGAGCCGTTGCCCGCCGTCCGTCGTGCAGACGACGATGTCCTCGATCCGGGCTCCGTGCCGCCCGGCGAGGTAGATCCCGGGTTCGACCGAGAAAGCCATGCCGGCCTGAAGCGGCCGGGGGTTACCGGTCACCACGTACGGCTCCTCGTGGCCGTCGAGGCCGATGCCGTGACCGGTGCGGTGCAGGAAGGCGTCGCCGAAACCGGCGGCGGCGATGACGTCGCGGGCGACCGCGTCGAGGGCCTCGGCGGTCACACCCGGCGCGACGGCGGCCACGGCGGCGCGCTGCGCCTCCCACAGCACCGCGTAGTAGTCCACGAACTCGGCCGGGGCGGGACCGCCGGCGACGTACGTGCGGGTGCAGTCGGAGCGGTAGCCCGACGGCATCGTGCCGCCGATGTCGACCACCACCGGCTCGCCGGCGCCGATCGGGCGGTCCGAGATGCCGTGGTGCGGACTCGCGCCGTTCGGCCCGGCCGCGACGATGACGAAGTCGACGGCGGCGTGCCCGGCCGCCCGGATCGCGGCGGCGAGGTCGGCGGCGACCTCGCGCTCGGTGCGGCCGGGGCGCAGCCACTCCCCCATCCGCAGGTGCACCGCGTCGATCGCGGCGCCCGCCTCGGCCAGCGCCGCCACCTCGGCCGGCGACTTACGGATCCGCATCTCCCGCAGCACGTCGGAGGCGAGCCGCTGGGCCGCGCCGGGCAGCGCGTCGCGCAGCGCGAGGACCTGCTGCGCCCACATCCGGTCGGCCAGCCCGACGGCGCGGACCGGGCCGGGCAGCGCCCTGCGCACCAGCGGCCACGGGTCGGTGCCGTCGGCGTGGTCGACGATCCGGTACCCGGTGCCGGGCGCGGCCTCGGCGTCCGGCCGCTCCAGCACCGGCACGATCAGCGTCGGCTCGCCCTCGGCGGGCAGCACCAGGCAGGTCAGCCGCTCCCCCTCGCGGGCGTCGTAGCCGGTCAGGTAGCGCAGGTCGGAACCCGGGGTGAGCAGCAGCGCGTCCAGGCCCGCCGCGGCGGTGGCGCGCTGGGCCGCGACGAGACGCCCGGCGGGGTACAGTTCCTCGATTCCCACACCCCGAAGCTTAACGGTCGTTTGGGTCCGGACGGGAGTCCGGGCGATGCTCGCAGACGCCGGCCATCCGGTCCGCCTCGATCTTGGTCATGCCCGATGCCCGGAGCAACTCGCCGACCACGATGAGCAGCTGCGAGGCCACGATCGTGCCGGAGAAACCCAGACCGGCGGCACGCGCCCGGCCGGCCTCCCGCGCGGCGTCCCGCGCCCGCGCCCGCGCGATGTCCGGCGGCCGCCCGGCCAGGAAGTCCCGGTGCAGCAGCCGCAGCGACTGCCCGAACGCCTCGACCCCGGCCGGCAGGGCCGCCGGAACCGGCTCCCCGGCCTCCAGCAACGCCACCACCCGGCGCACCATGTTGCGGCTGTTCGTGTACGCCAGCTCCAGGTGGGCGCCCGCGTTCTCGTAGCGGCGCAACTGGGCCCGTCGCCGCCACCGCCACGGTGACAGCGA
Source organism: Micromonospora sp. ATLC20 (assembly GCF_057196585.1). Lineage (NCBI taxonomy): Bacteria > Bacillati > Actinomycetota > Actinomycetes > Micromonosporales > Micromonosporaceae > Micromonospora > Micromonospora sp. ATLC20. The sequence goes on along the minus strand of NZ_JBXUOV010000026.1, from coordinate 29,449 downwards.
CGTCACCTCGCGGGCCGCCGCGACGATCTCGGTGGTCTGTTTCCGCTCGACCTCGGCCGCCTCCAGGCGACGCAGCGCCCCCTCGGCCTCCCCGGCGTCCCGGGCGGTGAGCGCGTTCGCCGTGGCCGTCAGCTCGTTGGCGAACAGGTCCAGCGTGGGCCCGGCCGCGCGGTGCACCACCCGGACCGGGTTCAACGGCAACAGCAGCAGCGCCACCACCACCGCCACCGCGCCGCCCACCAGCGCGTTCGCGGTACGCGGCACGGCCAGGTCGGGCGCGTTGGGCTCCACGGTGCCCAGCAGCACAGCGGTGCTGCCGGCCTGCACCATCACGGCGCCGTTGCCCCGGATCACCACCGCCAGCGAGATCGCCAGCGCGACCACCAGGCCGGTCTGCACCGGACCGGCCCCGATCAGCTTGATGATCAGGTCGCCGACCAGCACGCCGACGATCACACCGCCGAGCAGTTCGGCGGTACGGCGGATCCGGTTGCCGATCGCCGCGGCGATGGTGCCCACCGCAGCCGCCGGCGCGAACAGCGGCTGCGGGTTCTTGAGCAGCGTGCTCGCCACGTACCAGGCCAGACCGGCGGCCAGACCGGCCTGGAGAGCCACGATGAAGTACCGGCGCAGCCGCTCGTACGCCTCCCGGATCTCGCGGCGCGCCGCCGGAGCCACGGGGGTCACCGCACCGCCCGCCTGCCCGGGCACCACAGGCACGAGGGCTCGGGCTCGATCACGCCCTCCTCTACCCGGCACTCACGCCAGTATTCCCACGCCGCCACGCGCTTGCGGACGCGAGGGATCATGGAGTGGTGATCCGCTTTCTGCTGAACCTGCTGTGGCTCGTCTTCGGCGGCGGCTTCGTCCTGGCCCTGGGCTACGGCATCGCCGCCCTGATCTGCTTCGTCCTCGTCGTCACCATCCCCTTCGGCGTGGCCTCGCTGCGGCTCGCGTCGTACTCGCTGTGGCCGTTCGGCCGCACGATCGTGCGCAAGCCGGGCGCCGGGCTGCCCTCCGGCCTGGCGAACGTGCTCTGGGTGGTGCTGGCCGGCTGGTGGCTGGCCCTGTCGCACATCCTCGCCGGCATCGCGCTCTGCGTGACGATCATCGGCATCCCGTTCGGGGTGGCGAACTTCAAGCTGGTCCCGGCGGCGCTGTGGCCGCTCGGCCAGGAGGTCGTCGAAACGCCGTAACCGCGTAGGCGGTCCGGCCGCCTCGCCGTTCCGGCTGACCGCTGGCGGTCGGCAGGGCTGACCGTCAGCAATAGGCGCGGCTGACCGTCAACAGTCGACGTGGCCCACGGGCCGACCGTCGGCGCGGCCGTTCCCCTGCGCCCCGTCCACCTCTCCCCGCCACGGGGGATTCACCGGCCACTGGAACGCCATGGGTGTCTCCGGCCCTGTTTGGCACCCATGGCGTTCCAGTCGCACCACGGTCGCACGGCGACTTGACGTTCGCGGCCGAGGACGACCCGCCACGATCTCGGCCACCGGGACCAGTGTCCCGCGACGCGGGACGGCATGAAGATCTTGGTACGAAGTGGCCCCCCTGAGGGCCTTTTCGTACCAAGATCGCGCAGGTCCCGAGCGAAGCGCGAACGTCAGCGCCGCAGCCGCAATGAGGCCCCAGCTGGCCGCGAGACCAGCCCCCTTCCCGTGGTGGCGGCCAGCTCCCTGTTCGCCGTGAGCGACCGGCCTCGCCACCCTTACGGCATCCTAGGAGGATGGGGTGATCGCCCCACCTCGGCGGCGGGAAGGATGCGAATGCGGCTCGCACCAGCGCGGCGCTGGCTAGCGTCGAGGGGTGCGGGACGGGGTGATCGAGGCGCTCAAGGCGGACCCGGCGATGTCCGGTCTGCGCCGGTCGCTGGACTTCTATCACGGCGACCCGGCACGCGAGGCCGCCCTCGACGCGTTCTACGCCCCGCTGGTCCGCGCCGGCGACCTGGTCTTCGACGTGGGCGCGCACGTGGGCGACCGGCTGGGCAGCTTCCGCCGTCTCGGTGCGCGCGTGGTGGCGGTCGAGCCGCAGCCGCTGTGCGCCCGGGTACTGCGCGAGATGCACGCGGGCGACGACGGCGTGACAGTGGTGGAGGCGGCCTGCGGGCGTACCGCCGGGCCGGTGCGACTGCACGTGAACTCGGCCAACCCGACGGTCTCCACCGCCTCCCCCGGGTTCGTCCGCGCCGCCGACGGGGCGCCCGGCTGGGCGGGCGAGACCTGGGACGCGCAGATCGTGGTGCCCGGCACCACGCTGGACGTACTCGTGGCCGCGTACGGCGTTCCGGCGTTCGTGAAGATCGACGTGGAGGGCTTCGAGGACGCCGTACTGGCCGGGCTGAGCCGGCCGGTCCCGGCGCTGTCGTTCGAGTTCACCACCATCGCGCGGGTGGCGGCGGCGCGCTGCCTGGACCGGCTCACCGCGCTCGGCTTCACCCGGTTCACCGTGGCGATCGGTGACGAGATGGAGTTCGCGCTGCCCGGCTGGCGTCAGGCCGCCGCTGTGGCCGCGTACCTGCGCACGCTGCCGGACGAGGCCAACTCCGGGGACGTGTACGCCCGCCCCTGAGCGTCCATTTCGGACTGCCGTCGACGGAGAACCAAGGCATCGACCCTGCTCATCGCCGTGATCGGCGGAGACGCAGCCCGGGCACTTTTTTCAAGGCTCGAACTTAGCAGTGCATCGTTACTCATCTGTGATTGACGTGAGCCGCGCCACTTGGATTGACTGCCACGGAACCGCTTCCGCAACCGGTTCCGAAACACCCCGCTCATCCCTGCGACCCGGGAGCGTCACGTGCCGATCACCATCGCCGACGTCGCCACCCGCGCCGGGGTGAGCAAGACGACGGTCTCCCGGGTGCTGAACGGCAAGGGCGAGGTGCACATGCGCACCGCCGACCGGGTCCGCGCCGTGATCAGCGACCTCGGGTACGTGCCGAGCGCCCGCGCGGTCGGGCTGGCCCGAGGCCGTACCCGGGTGGTCGGGATGCTGGTCCCGGCGCTGACCTGGCCCTGGATGGGCGAGGTGCTCCAGGGCGCGGCCGACGTGGTCGAGGCCGCCGGCTACGGCATGCTGCTGTTCACCTGCACCCACGGCGACGAGTCGATGCGCCGGTTCGCCTCCCAGGTCTCGGCCAAGTCGTTCGACGGCCTGCTCGTTGTCGAACCCGAGGGGACGCTCGACTACATCACCGAGCTGCACCGGCGCGGCCTGCCGGTGATCCTCATCGACGACCGGGGCCACCAGCCCGGCTTCCCGTCGGTGCGGACCACGAACGAGGCGGGCGCGCGGGCCGCCGCCACGCACCTGCTGGCACTCGGCCGGCGCCGGCCGCTCGTCGTCACCGGCCTGCGCCGCTTCGGCTGCACCCGGGAACGGCTCGCCGGGTTCGCCGGCGCCTACGCCGACGCGGGCGTGCCGGTCGAGCCGGACCGGGTGGTGGAGGGCGACTTCACCTTCGAGTGCGGGCGCGCGGCGGTGCGGCGGCTGCTCGCCGACGGCGTACCGTTCGACGCCGTCTTCGCACACAACGACCTGTCGGCGGCCGGGGCGTTGCAGGCGCTGCGCGACGCCGGGCGGCGCGTCCCGCAGGACGTGGCGGTGGTCGGCTTCGACGACCTTCCGCTGGCCGGGCACACCCACCCTCCGCTGAGCTCCGTGCGCCAACCGCTGCGGGAGATGGGTACGGCCGCGGCCCGCCTGCTCATCGGCCACCTCGCCGGCACGCCGCTGCCGGACACCCCGACCGTCATCCCCACCGGCTTCACCGCCCGCGACTCGACGGCCACAAGCGACCCGACCGCACCGGACTCGACAGACGCGCGGGAGCCGACGGGCACCCGCGACACCTGACCCCACCCCCCGCCGTACCGGCGACCACGCCGGCGGGCCCGCCCGCCGGTGGCACCACCGCACACCCTCCATCCACCACATCCCGCCCGACGAATGCGGGACCACCGAGGGAGACCTCCATGAGAAGACGGCAACTCCTCGCCCTCGCGCTGGCCGGCGCGATGGTCACCGGCGCCGCCGCCTGCGGCGACAGCCCGAACGCCAACAAGAAGAGCGGCCAGGCCGCGACAGTGCTGAACGTCGGCATGCCCAACGGCCCGCAGGCGGAGAACAACAACCCGTTCCTCACCACCTCGGCCGCCGCGTCGCTCGGCTACCGCTGGCAGATCTACGAGCCGCTGATGATGTGGAACCCGGTCAAGCCGGCCGAGCCGTTCAAGCCGTGGCTGGCCACCAAGGCCGAGTGGTCGTCGGACTACAAGACGGTCAAGGTGACCATCCGGGAGAACGCCACCTGGTCCGACGGGCAGAAGGTCACCGCCGAGGACGTCGCGTTCACCTACAACCTGGTGAAGAAGTTCCCGGCCCTCAACGACCAGGGCGTGCCGTACACCGACGCCGTGGCCAGCGGCAACGAGGTCACCATCTCGATGGCCAGCCCGCAGTTCGTCAACCAGCAGAAGGTGCTGTGGCGGGTGCCGATCGTGCCGAAGCACCTGTGGGAGAAGATCGCCGACCCGGCCACCGACCCGGTGAAGCAGCCGGTCGGCAGCGGCCCGTACACGCTGAAGTCGTTCACCCCGGCGAGCATGACGCTCGCGGTACGCGACAGCGGCTACTGGCAGGACGCGCCGAAGGTCAAGGAGCTGCGGTACACGTCGTACACCGACAACAGCGCGCAGACCACCGCGCTCGCCAACGGCGAGTCGGAGTGGAGCTTCGTCTTCATCCCGAACTACCAGACCGTGTTCGTGGCGAAGGACCAGAAGAACCACAAGATGTGGGCGCCGCCGGTGCTGGGCATCCACGGCCTCTACCTGAACACCACGAAGAAGCCGTTCGACGACCCGACGCTGCGCAAGGCGATGAACATGGTGATCGACCGGGCGGACATCTTCACCACCGCCGAGGCCGGCTACTTCCACCCCGAGGTCAAGAGCGTGACCGGCCTGCCCAGCCCGGCCGGTGACTCGTTCATCGCACCCGAGTACAAGGGCCAGGAGCACAAGGTCGACGTCGAGGGCGCCAAGGCGCTGCTCACCGGCGCCGGCTACAAGCTCGACGGCACCACGCTGAAGGACCGCAGCGGCAAGCCGGTCACGATCCGGCTCACCGACCCGGCCGGCTGGTCCGACTACCAGACCAGCCTGGAGATCGTGAAGGGCAACCTGGCGAAGATCGGCATCGCGGCCACCGTCGACAAGGCCAACCAGGACGCCTGGTTCCGCAACGTCGAGCAGGGCAACTTCGAGGCCACGTTCCGGTGGACCGAGAGCGGCGCCACGCCGTACGACATCTACCGGACCATCATGGACGGCCGCGTGCTCAAGCCGGTCGGCACCGCCTCCCCGGCGGGTAACTTCGGCCGGTTCCAGAGCAAGGAGGCCACCGACGCGCTGGTGTCGTACGCCAACGCCACCGACGACGCCGCCCGTACCACCGCGCTGGCCACCCTGCAGAAGATCTTCGTCGAGCAGATGCCGATGATCCCGGTCGGCGCGGACAACATCGGCGGCGCGTACAGCACGAAGAACTGGACCGGCTGGCCGGACGACTCGAACCCGTACGGCGCTCTCCAGCCCACCCAGCCCAACGCGGTGGACGTGGTGCTGCACCTCAAGCCGGCCAACGGCTGACCCGGTGCCGCCGGCCCGGCCACGATCGCCCGGCCGGGCCGGCGGCGCCCGCCCCTCGCTTCGGCAACCCCAGACAGGAATGCGGCATGACGTTGACCGAGAGCGCACCGGCGCCGGCCGACGAGGTGGTGCTGGAGGCCGTCGGCCTGACCAAGCACTTCCCCGTCCGCCGGCGGCTGCGTGACCTCCTCTCCCGCACCCCGGCGGTGGTGCACGCCGTCGACGACGTATCGATCGCGCTGCGCCGTGGCCGGGTGACAGCGCTCGTCGGCGAGTCCGGCTCGGGGAAGTCCACTGTGGCCCGGCTGCTGGCCCAGCTCTACCCGCGCACCGCCGGCGACATCCGGCTGCACGGCGAATCGACCCGGGTACGCGGCGGGCGCCGGTTCCGGGCGTACGTGCGCCGGGTGCAGCTGATCCTGCAGGACCCGTTCGCCTCGCTGAACCCGGTGCACACGGTCCGCTATCACCTGACCCGGTCGCTGCGCATCCACGGCAACGCCGGGACCGGGCCGGACGGGCTGGAGAAGGCGCTCGCCGACCTGCTGACCCGGGTCGCGCTCACCCCGCCGGAGCGTTACCTGGACGCGTTCCCGCACGAGCTGTCCGGCGGGCAGCGCCAGCGCGTCGCGATCGCGCGGGCGCTCGGCGCCGACCCCGAGGTGCTGCTCGCCGACGAGCCGGTGTCCATGCTCGACGTGTCGATCCGCCTCGGCGTGCTCAACCTGCTCCAGGACCTCAAGGACCGGCTCGACCTGGCGATCCTCTACATCACCCACGACATCGCCTCGGCCCGCTACTTCGCCGACGAGACGATCGTCATGTACGCCGGGCGGATGGTCGAGGGCGGCGACAGCGAGACGGTCACCCAGCGCCCGGCCCACCCGTACACCCGGTTGCTGATCGAATCGGCGCCGGACCCGGAGCGGATCACCGGCGCGGGCGGCGACGGCGCGGCGGCGGGTGAGCGGGGGCACGGCGAGCCGCCCAGCCTGATCCGCCCGCCGGCCGGGTGCCGGTTCCACCCGCGCTGCCCGGCGGCCATGCCGCGCTGCGCCACCGACCTGCCGCCGCCGATCCCGGTCGACGACGCGCCGGGCCACTGGGCGGCCTGCTGGCTGTACGACGTCGAGACCGTGGCGGCGGCGAGGACCGGAACCGACGTGGCCGCAGCCGGAACGGAGGCGGCCCGATGAGGTTCCTCCTGCAACGCGTGGCCTTCTACCTGTTCACCGCCTGGGCGGCGATCACGCTCAACTTCTTCATCCCGCGGATGGTGCCCGGCGACCCGGTGCAGTCGCTGATCTCCCGCAACCAGGGCCGGATCAGCGCCGACGCGATCGCGTCGCTGCGGGTGCTGTTCGGGCTGGACTCCGACCGTTCGCTGTGGGAGCAGTACGTCGCCTACTGGGGGCAGCTCCTGCGCGGCGACCTGGGCCTGTCGTTCACGTTCTTCCCCGCCCCGGTGTCGGAGGTGATCGGGAGCAGCCTGCCGTGGACGGTCGGCCTGGTCGGCGTCACCACGATCGTCAGCTTCCTGCTCGGCACCGCGCTCGGCGTCGGCGCCGGCTGGCGGCGCGGCTCGTGGATCGACGGGCTGCTGCCGGCCACCACGTTCCTGTCCTCGATCCCGTACTTCTGGCTGGGCCTGGTCGCGATCGCGCTGTTCGCCGGACCGGGCAGCTTCTTCCCCTCCTCCGGCGGCTACGAGCCGGGCCTGGTGCCGGCGTTCGACGCGTACTTCGTGCCGAGCGCGATCCAGCACAGCATCCTGCCCGCGGCGACCATCCTGGTGTCGTCGATGAGCGGCTGGATCCTCAGCATGCGCAACATGATGGTGACCGTCGCCAGCGAGGACTACATCACCGTGGCGCACGCCAAGGGGCTGTCCGAGCGCCGGGTGGCGCTCAGCTACGCCGCCCGCAACGCGCTGCTTCCCAACGTGTCCGGGTTCGCGCTGTCGCTCGGTTTCATCGTCGGCGGCACGCTGCTCGTGGAGATCGTCTTCTCGTACCCGGGTCTGGGGTTCCAGCTCTTCCAGGCGGTGGGATCGAAGGACTACCCGCTGATGCAGGGCATCTTCCTGATCATCACGATCTCCGTGCTGGTGGCGAACCTGCTCGCCGATGTGGCGTACCTGCTCCTCGACCCGCGGACCCGAAGGAGCTGAGCGATGACACTCTCCCCGTCCAGCATCGAGCAGGTCATCCCCGGCCAGGGGGCGATGGCGCAGCCGTCGGCCCGGGCCCGCCGCCGCCGGTTCCGCTTCGTCGCAAACGCCAAGGCCGCGACCGGCCTCGCCGTCCTCGGGGTGTACGTGCTCCTGGCGGTGATCGGGCCGTGGATCGCGCCGTACGACCCGGACGCCCGCAGCGCCGACGTGCTCCAGGCGCCCTCGGCCCGGCACTGGTTCGGCACCACCCACCTCGGGCAGGACATCTTCAGCCAGATCCTGGTCGGCGCGCGCAGCGTGATGGTGGTCGGCCTGATCGCCGGCGTGCTCGCCACGATCCTGTCCGTCCTCATCGGCGTGACCGCCGGCTACCTGGGCGGCGCAGCCGACGAGGGCCTGTCGGCGGTGTCGAACGTGTTCCTGGTGATCCCGGCGCTGCCGCTGATCATCATCGTCACGTCCCTGGTCGACCAGGCCAGCGACATGCTCGTGGCGCTCATCATCGGCCTCACGTCGTGGGCGTGGGGCGCCCGGGTGCTGCGCGCCCAGACGCTGTCGTTGCGCCGCCGCGACTACGTCGAGGCGGCACGGGCCACCGGCGAGCGGACCTGGCGGATCATCGGCTTCGAGATCCTGCCCAACCTGACCGCGATCATCGCCTCCGGCTTCGTCGGCACCGTCATCTTCGCGGTGATGTCGGAGATCACCCTGGCGTTCATCGGCGTCTCGTCGGTGTCGCCGTGGAACTGGGGCACGATCCTGTTCTGGGCGCAGGGACAGCAGGCGCTGGCGCAGGGCGCCTGGTGGTGGTTCGTCCCGGCCGGGCTGGCCATCGCGCTGCTCGGCACCGCGCTGGCGCTGATCAACTTCGGCATCGACGAGTTCGTCAGCCCTCGGCTGCGCACCGGCGGCCGGACCCGGATCCGTACCGCCGACGGGCGCACCGTCGCGATGCGCGTCGGATTCACCCCGGTCCTCGCGCCGAACCCGGCGCCGGTCCCGATGCAGCGGCCGGCGGACCCCATCCGAGAGGACGCGACCTCATGAGCGACCAGGTGCTGGAGATCCGCGGGCTGTGCGTCGACTACGGCGTCGGCGCGGACGCGGTCCGGGCGGTCCGCGACGTCGACCTGACGCTGCACCGCGGCGAGGTGCTCGGCCTGGCCGGGGAGAGCGGCAGCGGCAAGTCCACGCTCGCCTACGGGCTGACCCGGCTGCTGCCCCCGCCCGGCGTGGTCAGCGGCGGCCAGGTCATCTACCACCCGGCCGACGGCCCGCCGGTCGACGTGCTCACGCTCAGCCCGGCGAAGCTGCGCGCGTTCCGCTGGGCGGAGACGTCGATCGTGTTCCAGGGCGCGATGAACTCGCTGAACCCGGTGCACAAGGTCTCCACCCAACTGCTCGACGTGATCCGGGCACACGAGCCGAAGAGCACGGCGGCGAGCCGGTCGGCCCGGGCCAAGGATCTGCTGCGCCTGGTCGGCATCTCCGCCGACCGGCTGGACAGCTACCCGCACCAGCTCTCCGGCGGCATGCGGCAACGGGTCATGATCGCGATGGCGCTGGCGCTGCAACCGCAGGTGGTCATCATGGACGAGCCGACCACCGCGCTGGACGTGGTGATGCAGCGGCAGATCCTCGGCCAGCTCGCCGAGCTGCGCGAACGCCTCGGCTTCGCGGTGCTGTTCATCACCCACGACCTGTCGCTGCTTGTCGAGTTCTCCGACCGGATCGCGATCATGTACGGCGGCCGGATCGTCGAGGAGGCCCCCGCCGCCCGGCTGTACCGGGAACCGCTGCACCCGTACACCGAGGGGTTGCTGCACTCGTTCCCGGCGCTGCACGGACCGCGCCGCGAGCTGACCGGCATCCCCGGCTCCCCACCGGACCTGCGCGCCATGCCGTCCGGCTGCGCGTTCCATCCCCGCTGCCCGAAGGCGTTCGACGGGTGCGACGAGCAGGTGCCGGTGCTCGGCGCCCCGCGCGTCGACGACCCGGCGCGGGCCGTCGCGTGCCGGCTGCACCCGGCCGTCGCGCCCCTGTCCCGCTGACCCGCCCGAACACCACCACCCGCTACCCGCGAGGAGAACCATGGACACCGATCTCACCCGCCCGTCGCCGGTCGCCGGCGCGGACCCGATCGACACGCTGCCGCCGACCTTCCGGTGGGGGGTGGCGACGTCGTCGTACCAGATCGAGGGCGCGGTGGCCTCCGACGGCCGCACCCCGTCCATCTGGGACACGTTCTGCCGGGTGCCGGGCGCGGTGGCGAACGGCGACAACGGCGACGTGGCGTGCGACCACTACCACCGGATGCCGCAGGACGTCGCGCTCATCGCCGACCTGGGACTGGACACGTACCGGTTCTCGGTGGCCTGGCCGCGGGTGCAGCCGGGCGGGCGCGGCCCGGCGAACGTGGCCGGGCTGGCCTTCTACGACCGGCTGGTGGACGAGCTGCTCGGCCGGGGCGTCGAGCCGTGGGTGACGCTCTACCACTGGGACCTGCCGCAGGAACTGGAGGACGCGGGCGGCTGGCCGAACCGGGACACCGCGTACCGGTTCGCCGACTACGCGGAGCTGGTCTTCGCCGCGCTCGGCGACCGGGTCCGCACCTGGACCACGCTCAACGAGCCGTGGTGCTCGGCGATGCTCGGGTACGCCTACGGCGACCACGCTCCGGGCCGGCGGAACCTTGGTGACGGCATCGCCGCGGCCCACCACCTGCTGCTCGGGCACGGGCTGGCGACGCGGCGGCTGCGCGAGGCGGCCCGCTCCCCGATCGAGCTGGGCCTGACGCTGAACCTGTCCACCGCCGACCCGGCGACCGACAGCGCTGCGGACCGGGACGCGGCGCGGGCCGCCGACGGGCTGGCCAACCGGCTGTACCTCGACCCGGTGCTGCGCGGGGAGTACCCGCAGGACGTGATCGCGGACCTGGCCGCCGAGGGGGTACGCATCCCCGTCGAGGACGGCGACCTGGACGTCATCGCCACCCCCATCGACGTGCTCGGGGTCAACTACTACTTCGGGCAGCTGCACTCCGGCGTGGACGAGCAGGGCCGGGACCGCGACGACGACGGCAATCCGGTACGCCGGGTGGTCCGCCGTGACCTGCCACGTACCGCGATGGACTGGGAGATCGTGCCGGAGTCCTTCACCGACCTGCTGGTCCGCCTGCACCGCGACTACCCGGGCACGCCCATGGTGATCACCGAGAACGGCGCCGCGTTCGACGACGAGCCGGACGCCGACGGGTTCGTCAACGACGACGACCGGGTCGGCTTCCTCACCGAGCACCTGCGGGCGGTGGCCCGGGCCCGGGCGGCCGGCGCCGACGTACGCGGCTACTTCGCCTGGTCGCTGCTGGACAACTTCGAGTGGGCGTACGGCTACGACAAGCGGTTCGGCATCGTCCGGGTCGACTACGACACGCAGCGCCGCACTCCCAAGCGCAGCGCGCTGTGGTACCGGGACACCGTGCGGCGGGTCCGCGGGGAACGCTGACGCTCCAGCGTGGGGGCCGGGCCGGTCAGTGGCGCCGGCCTTGCCCCCACGCCGGACTCGGGCGGGCGGCCGGGTCGCGGGCCACGCCGCCGTCGCGCAGCAGCCGGGTCATCGGCAGGGTGGCCGCGCCCATCGCGACCGCGTCCGGTCCGAGCCGGCACAGCTCGATCGAGGTCTGCGCGTACGGCTGCCGCAGCGCGTGCCGCGCGGTCGCCTCACGGATCGCGGGCAGGTGCCGTTCGCCCAGGGCCAGCCCGGCCCAGCCGCCGAGCACCACCCGCTCCGGGTTGAACAGGTTGACCAGGTTCGCCACCCCGGCACCGAGGTAGCCGACCGTCTCGTCGATCACCTTCGCGGCGGTGCTGCCGGTGGAGCGCAGCAGCTCACCGAAGGCGGTCTCCTCGTCCGCGCCGGGTGCCGGGCGGCCCCGGTTGGCCTGGCGGAACCGGTCCAGCACCGCCTCCGCCCCGACGTACGCCTCCAGGCAGCCGAGGTTGCCGCAGCGGCAGCGGCGGCCCCCGTACACGATGGTGGTGTGGCCCCACTCCCCGGCGCTGCTGTGCGCGCCGCGGTAGCCGACGCCGTCGGCGACCACGCTCGCGCCGACGCCGGAGCCGACCAGGGCGACCACCGCGTGCCGGACGCCGCGGCCGGCGCCGAACCACATCTCGGCCTGGCCGAGCGTCTTCGCGCCGTTGTCCACGTGCACCGGTACGTCGGTGCCGGCGCGCAGCATCGCGCCGAGCGGCACGCCGTCCCAGCCGAGCGTCTGGGCGTGCACGACGGCGTCGGCGGTGCGCTCGACGGTGCCGGCGACGGCGACGCCGAAGCCGAGCACCGCGGCCGGGTCGACGCCCGCCTGCTCGGTGACGGCGGCGAGGCCGTGCCGCAGGTGCGCGGCGACCCGCTCGGGGTCGGGGTCGGCGGCGGCGATCGGGTACTCGGCCTTGGCCAACGCGGTCATGCTCAGGTCGAACAGCTCCACCTGGACGCGGGTCTCGCCGACGTCGGCGCCGACCAGGTAGCCGTAGCCGGGCGCGACGCGCAGCAGCACGCGGGGACGGCCGCCGTCGGACTCGACCGAGCCGGCCTCCTCGACCAGACCCTCGTTGATCATCTCGCCGACCAGGTTGCTGACGCTGGCCAGGCTCAGCGCGGTGGACTGGCCCAGTTCGTGCCGGCTGAGCGGGCCGTCCAGCCAGATCCGGGTCAGCAGGACCGACCTGTTGGCCCGGCGCATGTCGCGCACCGTGGTGCGTCTGGCGTCCACGTCCGCCGCCGTCCTTCCCGGCCGCCCGCCGGCGGCTTTCGTTCCTGCTTCATGCCCTGAACGGGGTGGTGACAGGGTACGCCGCATTTACACTTAACAAAGTTAACTGATAGCCTCCGGCGCATCGATGAGGAGGTATGTCATGCGACTCGGACGTGGGATGACCGCTCTGCTCGGTGGCGTCGCGCTGCTCGCCGCCACCGCCGCTGCCCTGCCCGCCACCGCCGCCACACCGACCGGCGCCGTCGGCGCGCTCGTCGCGTGTGACGCGCCGGCCTGGGCCGAGGGCGTCACCTGGACCGCGGGCAGCCGCGCGACCTACGGCGGCCGGCTCTACCAGGCGCTCGTCACGCACACCCCGCCGGCCGGCGCGGGCTGGACCCCTGCTGCCGTACCGGCGCTCTGGACCGACCTCGGCGCCTGCACCGGCGGCACGCCGTCGCCGAGCCCCACCACCCGGCCGCCGTCGCCCACCCCTTCCGCCTCCACCTCCCCTTCCCCGACGCGGACGCCCACGCCCACGCCCACTGTGTCGTCCAGCCCGACCACGCCGGGCGGGGACACCTGCGCGCTGCGGTCCCGGCCGGCCGGCAAGGTGCTCCAGGGCTACTGGGAGAACTGGGACGGCGCCGCGAACGGCGTACACCCCGGCCTCGGCTGGATCCCGGTCACCGACTCCCGGATCACCGGGCACGGCTACAACGTGGTGACCGCCGCGTTCCCGGTCATCCGCGCCGACGGCACAGTGCTCTGGGAGGACGGCATGGACGCCGGCGTCAAGGTGCCCACCCCCGCGCAGGTGTGCCAGGCCAAGGCCGCCGGGCTCACCGTGCTGCTGTCCATCGGCGGCGCCACCGCCGGCATCGACCTCAGCTCCAGCGCCGTCGCCGACCGGTTCGTCGCCACCGTCGTACCGATCCTCAAGCGGCACAACTTCGACGGCATCGACATCGACATCGAGACCGGCCTGACCGGCAGCGGGAACATCAACCAGCTCTCCCCCTCGCAGGCCAACCTGATCCGGATCATCGACGGGGTGCTGGCCCAGATGCCGGCCGGCTTCGGGCTCACCATGGCGCCGGAGACCGCGTACGTCACCGGAGGCAGCGTCACCTACGGCTCGATCTGGGGCGCGTACCTGCCGATCGTCAAGAAGTACGCCGACAACGGGCGGCTGTGGTGGCTGAACATGCAGTACTACAACGGCTCGATGTACGGCTGCGCCGGTGACTCGTACCCCGCCGGCACGGTGGCCGGTTTCGTCGCGCAGACCAACTGCCTCGACACCGGCCTGGTCGTGCAGGGCACCACCATCCGCGTACCGCTGGACCGTCAGGTCCCCGGGCTGCCCGCGCAGGTCGGCGCCGGCGGCGGCTACATGAGCCCGGCACTGGTGGCCCAGGCGTGGAACACCTACCAGGGCCGCCTGAAGGGCCTGATGACCTGGTCGGTCAACTGGGACGGCTCGAAGGGCTGGACGTTCGCCGACAACGTCCGCTCGTTGCAGGGCCGCTGAGACGCGGCGCGGGGCCCCGCCGGCCGGCGGGGGCCCGCGGCGGGTCAGCCGATCTTCTTCGGGGTGATCTTCTTCGGTGTGGTCGGGGAGTCCAGCCAGGCGTTGATCAGCGCGGTGAAGTCCCGGCCGGTCTGCTTGTTGACGAAGGCGATGAACGAGGCCCGGTCCTGCGGCGTGTTGCGCTGCTCCTGGACCCAGGCGCGGGCCAGCGCGAAGAACGCCTTGTCGCCGACCGTCCGGTGGATCTCGCGCAGCATCGCCGCCGGACACAGGTAGACGTTCCCCTCGGCGAACCGCTTCGGGTCGGGCCGGCCGGGCGGGCCCAGCTTCTTGCGCAGGACGGCGTCACCCTCGCGCAGGTACCGGTCCAGGCTGGCCTCGCTGAGCTTCAGCGTCTCCTTGGTGTACAGGTCCTGGATGTACGTCGCCCAGCCCTCGTTCAGCCACAGGTCCGTCCAGGTGGTGGGCGTGACCGAGTTGCCGAACCACTGGTGGGCGTACTCGTGCAGCAGGTCGCTGCCCCAGCGGTCCCGGCGGGCCGCGGTGTTCTCGATCTTCCGGCCCATTGTGATCATCTGCTGGGTCTCCATGCCCGACGCCGAGTCCACCACCACGACGCCGCCGGAGGGGAACGGGTACGGGCCGAACTTCTTCTCCAGCCAGGCCAGGTACTGCGGGGACTTCTTCAGGTACGGCAGCAGCTTGTCGTCCGCGCCCTTGCGGTACCAGTAGGTCAGCGGCACGCCGCGCGGCCCCGCCGCGGTCAGCTTCTGATACTTCCCCACCGCGAGCGTGGTCAGGTAGGTCGCTACCGGGTCGGTGCTCCGGTAGCTGAACGTGGTGCCGGACTGACCGGCGGGCGTGCCGCCGGCGATCGCGGACCAGCCTGCCGGCACTGTCACCCGGATGTCGTAGAGGGCCTCGTCCGACGGCTGGTCGTTCGCCGGGTACCAGGTGAACGCCCCGAACGGCTCCTGCATGGTCCAGAGGCCGCCCTCCTTGGTGACGGTGAGACCCAGGGCCTCGGTGTCCTTGCGGTGCGACGGCATCGGGGTCGTCTTCGGCCGGCCGTGGTAGGTGACCACCAGGGTCACCGGCTCGTCCGCCACCACCGGGGCGGACACGGTCAGCTTCTCCTTCGCCACCGCGCCCGGAACCGTCGCGCCGTCCAGCGTGACGCTGTCGATCTGGTAGGGCATGAAGTCGAGAACCACGTTCGGCGCGTCCTTCACCGGCCGGATCCGCAGCGTGGCGGTGCCGGTGAGGGTGGTGGTCGACGGCGCCCACTCCAGCGCGAGGTCGTAGTGCAGGACGTCCAGCGCGTCGGTGCCCCGGGCCGGATAGACCGGGTCGGCCACCGGCGTCGACCGCCCCGCCTGCCAGGCGGCGTAGTCGACGGCGGGCGCGGTCGGGCTCGGCGGAGTGGAGGCGGAGGGGGTCGCGGCCGGGGTGGCGGGAGCGGTGGTGCACCCAGCGACGAGCAGCGGTCCGAGGACCATGATCAGGGTTACGGGGCGGCGCATCAGCGCACCCTACGGCAGTTTTCGATCTTCGTGGGGGCGTCTCGGCTGGCACCGGTTGCGAGACCCTGCGAGGCTGGCGCTCGTGTATGACTACGACCTGCTGGTGCTGGGCTCCGGACCGAGTGGACAGAAGGCGGCGATCGCCGCAGCGAAGCTGGGCCGCCGCGTCGCGATCGTGGACCGCCGCGACATGCTCGGCGGGGTGTGCATAAACACCGGCACCGTGCCCTCCAAGACGCTGCGCGAGGCGGTCCTCTACCTGACCGGGCTCAGCCAGCGCGACCTCTACGGCAGCAGCTACCGGGTCAAGGAGGACATCACCGTCGCCGACCTGGCCGCCCGCACCCAGCACGTGATCACCCGGCAGACCGACGTCATCCGCAACCAGCTGGCCCGCAACAAGGTCTCGCTGATCACCGGCACCGGCCGGTTCGCCGACGCCCACTCCGTCTGGGTCGACGCCGGCTCCGGCCGGGAGACCCGGGTCAGCTTCGACAAGGCCGTCATCGCCGCCGGCACCCGCCCGGCCCGCCCGGACAGCGTCGACTTCGACGACCGCACGATCGTCGACTCCGACGGCGTCATCAACCTCCAGGCCGTCCCGCGCAGCATGGTCGTCGTCGGCGCCGGGGTGATCGGCATGGAGTACGCGTCCCTGTTCGCCGCGCTCGGCACCAAGGTGACAGTGGTCGAGCGCCGCCCGCGGATGCTCGACTTCTGCGACGAGGAGATCGTCGAATCCCTGAAGTACCACCTGCGGGACCTGTCGGTGACCTTCCGCTTCGGCGAGGAGGTGGCCGCCGTGGAGAAGCACCGCAGCGCCGCACTCTGCGTCCTGCGCAGCGGCAAGAAGATCGCCGCCGACACGGTGATGTACTCCGCCGGCCGGCAGGGGCAGACCGACGACCTCGCGCTGGAGGCGGCCGGGCTCACCGCCGACCACCGGGGCCGGATCACCGTCGACGCCGACTACCGCACCGCCGTCGAGAACATCTACGCCGTCGGTGACGTGATCGGCTTCCCCGCGCTGGCGTCCACCTCGATGGAACAGGGCCGCCTGGCCGCCCAGCACGCGTGCGGCGAACCGGCGCGCGGCATGTCGGACCTGCAACCGATCGGCATCTACACCATTCCGGAGATCAGCTTCGTCGGGAAGAACGAGGAGGAGCTGACGGATGCGTCCGTCCCGTTCGAGGTGGGCATCGCCCGCTACCGGGAGCTGGCCCGGGGCCAGATCGTCGGCGACTCGTACGGGATGCTGAAGCTGCTGGTCTCACCCGAGGACGGGCGGCTGCTCGGGGTACACGTGTTCGGCACCGGCGCCACCGAGATCGTCCACATCGGGCAGGCCGTGATGGGCTGCGGCGGCACCGTCGACTACCTGCTGGACGCCGTCTTCAACTACCCGACGCTTGCCGAGGCGTACAAGGTGGCCGCCCTGGACGCCGCCAACAAGATCCGCAACATCACCCGCATCGACACCTGACGAACCCTGCCCTCTCCCCCGCCCCGCCCCGCCCTCGTTGATCTTGCACTTTGGGCCCAGTTCACGCCCGTTATGCCGGCTATGCCCGGGCAGCAAGTGCAAGATCGACGGGGAGAGAGGGCGGGAGGGTCGGTCAGCGGCCTGTGGCGTAGCCCTGGGCGCCTCGGGGATTCGCCGCGGCGGAGAGGACCCCGGTGCGCGGGTCGCGTGTCACCGCGCACATGCGGCCCAGGCTCCACGGGTCGGACAGGCGTACGGTGTGGCCCCTGGCGCGCAGGCCGGACAGCACGTCGGCGTCGATGCGGTCCTCCAGCACCAGCACGCCGGGCTCGACCTCGCGCGGATAGAACGACGCCGGGAAACTCGTGGTGTGCCACGTCGGGGCGTCGATGGCCTCCTGCAACTCCTGCCCGCCGGCCAGGTGCCGCAGCAGGAACAGCAGCTGCCACTGGTCCTGCTGGTCACCGCCGGGCGTACCGCAGGCCATCACCGGCTCACCGTCGCGCAGCACGAGAGTCGGGCTGAGCGTGGTACGCGGACGACCCCCCGGCCGCAGCGTGGAGGCGAGCCCCTCCTCCAGCCAGCACATCTGCAACCGGCTGCCGAGCGGGAAGCCCAGCTCCGGAATGGTGGGTGAGCTCTGCAGCCAACCGCCGCTGGGCGTGGCGGAGATGATGTTGCCCCACCGGTCCACCACGTCGACGTGGCAGGTGTCGCCGCGGGTCACGCCGTCCGCCCGTACCGTGGGTTCGCCGGTGCTCGGATCCTGCGGGACGGCCCCGCGACCCGCGTCGGCACGCAGGTGGGACGGAAGCCGAGGCGGCTCGCCCGCCGGGCTGCCGGGGCGCAGCGTCGTGTCGGCACGGTCGCCGACCAGCGCGGCCCGCGCACTGGCGTACTCGGCCGACAGCAGCGCGGAGGCCGGAACGTCAGTGTCGCCGTACCACGCCTCCCGGTCGGCGAACGCGAGCTTCAGCGCCTCGGCCTGCGCGTGGATGCCCTCCAGGCTCGACGGGTCGTGGACACGCGGGTCGTCGAGCGCGTCCAGGATGGAGAGCGTCTGGAGCAGCACCGGGCCCTGGCCCCAGAAGCCGGTCTTGGCGATCGTGTGCCCGTGCCAGTCCAGCGTGACCGGTTCCTCCCAGGTGGCCGACCATCCGGCCAGGTCGTCGCCGGTGACCAGCCCGGCGTGCGCACGCCCGCTGGAGTCGCGGAACGGCAGCCGGCTGAACGCGTCGATCGCCTCGGCGACGAAACCCTCCCGCCAGGCGCGCCGGGCCGCCTCGATCTGCGCCTGGCGGTCCGGACCGGCGGCCCGTCCCGCGTCGACGAGGCGGCGCAGCGTGTCCGCGTACGCCGGGTTGGTGACCATCTCCCCCGGCGCTGGTGGGCGGCCGTCGCGGAGCCAGAGGCGCGCGGAGGTCGGCCAGTGGTCGGTGAACAGCGACCGGACCCGCGCGACGGTCTGCCCGGCGGCGCCGACCAGCGGGTGGCCGGCGGCGGCGTAGCCGATCGCCGGTTCCAGCACCTCGGCGAGCGTGCGGGTGCCGTGGTCGCGCAGTAGCAACAGCCAGGCGTCGACGGCGCCCGGCACGACCGCGGCGAGCGGGCCGGCGCCCGGCACGAGGTCCAGGCCGAGCGAGCGGAAGTGCGCCACGGTCGCGGCCGCCGGCGCGGGGCCCTGGCCGCAGAGCACCCGCGGGGTGGGGTCGGTCGCGGTGGCGAGGATCGCGGGCACCTCACCGGCCGGGCCGTTGAGGTGCGGCTCCACGACGTGCAGCACGAACCCGGCGGCGACAGCGGCGTCGAAGGCGTTGCCGCCGCGTTCCAGCACACCCATCGCGGACTGGCTGGCCAGCCAATG
Organism: Micromonospora sp. ATLC20; assembly: GCF_057196585.1. Taxonomy (NCBI): domain Bacteria; kingdom Bacillati; phylum Actinomycetota; class Actinomycetes; order Micromonosporales; family Micromonosporaceae; genus Micromonospora; species Micromonospora sp. ATLC20. Next base: position 10,459 of record NZ_JBXUOV010000026.1, on the reverse strand, counting down.
CGTGGACGAGACCATGCCGAACGTGCCGCGCAGCGTCGGCCGGGTGGTGAACGTCATCGGCGGTGAGCCTACGCCGTGCCGGCGGCGTCCGCGCGCGTCGTCGCGTCCTCCTCCCCCGGGCCGCCGTCGCGCTCGCCGTCGAGCGGGAACAGGCACGCCGCGTCGTGGCCCGGGCCGACCTCGGCGAGCGCCGGGTCGGTCTCGGCGCACGCGGGGCGGGCCTGGGGGCATCGGGTACGGAAGCGGCAACCGCTCGGCGGGTCCACCGGGCTGGGGATGTCGCCGGTCAGCACGATCCGGCGGCGCTCCCGCTCGACCCGGGGGTCGGCGACCGGCACCGCGGACAGCAGCGCCGCCGTGTAGGGGTGCGCCGGGTGCCGGTAGATCCGCTCGGGTGGGCCGGTCTCGACGATGCGGCCCAGGTACATCACCGCGATCCGGTCGCTCATGTGCTCGACGGCGGCCAGGTCGTGCGCGATGAACAGGTAGGTCAGCCCGAGGTCGCGTTGCAGGTGCCGGAGCAGGTTCATGATCTGCGCCTGCACGCTCAGGTCCAGCGAGGCGATCGGCTCGTCCAGGACGATCAGGTCCGGCTCCCCGGCCAGTGCCCGGGCCACACCGACGCGCTGGCGCTGGCCGCCGGACAGCTCGTGCGGATACCGGCCGGCGGTGTCGGCGCGCAGGCCGACCAGGTCCAGCAGCTCCGCGACCCGGGCCCGGCGGGCGGCGGCGGAGCTGGCGAGCCGGTGCACGATCAGCGGCTCGGCGATGCTGTCACCGACCGTCCGGCGTGGATCCAGCGACGCCTGCGGATCCTGGAAGACCATCGCCACGTGGCGGCGGGTCGCGCGCAGGCGGCGGCGCGACCAGCGGGTCACGTCCTCGCCCGCCACCCGGACCCGCCCGCCGGTCGGATCGACGAGCCGCAGCAGCGCCAGGCCGGCGGTGGACTTGCCGCTGCCCGACTCGCCGACGAGCCCCAGCGTCTCGCCCCGGCGTACGGCGAGGCTGACGCCGTCGACCGCGCGGACCGTGCCGGCCGGCGTCGGGAAGTGCACCTTCAGGTCGTCCAGTTCGGCGACCAGGTCCGGGGTGTCGGCGCTCATCCGGCCTCTCCACGGTAGAAGGTGCGGACCGTGTGCCCGTCGCCGACCGGCGTCAGCGGGGGCAGCTCGTGCTCGCAGCGGGGATCGGCGCGGACCGGGCAGCGCGGCCAGAACGCGCAGCCGGGCGGCAGGTCCAGCGGGCTCGGCGGCGAGCCGGGAATGGCGACCAGGTCCTCGCCGCGCCGCGACGGGTCCGGCCGGGCCGCCAGCAACGCCCGGGTGTACGGATGGGTGGGCGTGTCGAACACCGCGTCGACGGGGCCCTGCTCGACGATCCGGCCCCCGTACATGACCGCCACGGTGTCGGCGATGCCCGCCACCACGCCCAGGTCGTGGGTGACCCAGACGACTGCGGTGCCCAGCCGCGCCTGCAGGTCGGCGACCAGCTCGATGATCTGCGCCTGCGTGGTGACGTCGAGCGCGGTGGTCGGCTCGTCGGCGATCAGCAGGTCCGGCTCGCAGGCGAGCGCCATCGCGATGGCGACGCGCTGGCGCATGCCACCGGAGAACTGGTGCGGGTACGCGTCGACCCGCTGGGCGGCCGACGGGATGCCGACCAGTTCCAGCAGTTCCACCGCCCGGTCGCGGGCGGCGCGGCGGGTCAGCCCGAGGTGTTCCTCGGCCGCCTCGGTGACCTGCCGGCCCACCGGCAGCACCGGGTTGAGCGAGGTCATCGGATCCTGGAAGACGAACCCGACGTGCCGGCCGCGGACCTTGCGGCGGCGGTCGTCGGGCAGCGCGGTCAGCTCCGTGTCGAGCAGCCGCACCCGCCCGGTGACCGTGGCGGCGCGCGGGGCGAGGCCGGTGGCGGCGAGCAGGGTCATGCTCTTGCCGCTTCCGGACTCGCCGACCAGTGCGAACGTCTCCCCCTGCCGCACCTGCCAGGACACCCCGGCGACGGCACGGACCGGGCCGCGTCGGGTGCCGACGGTGACGGTGAGGTCGTCCACCGACAGCACTGTCGAGTCGGTCGTGGGGTGCCGGCGCTGGCTCGGCATGCGGTCGGTGCGGTCGGTGCGCTCGGTCATGGGGTGCTCCTGCGGGCCTCGCCCAGGGTGAGCTGGCGCGGGTCGAGCACGTCGCGCAGCGCGTCGCCGACCAGGTTGAACGCCAGCACGGTGAGGAAGATCGCCGCGCCCGGGAACACGCCCAGCCACCACGCGTCGGTGACGAAGCCGCGCCCGTCGAACAGCATCCGGCCCCAGGCCGGCGCGGGCGGCTGGATGCCGAGGCCGAGGAAGGACAGCGCGGCCTCGGAGAGGATCGCGAACGCCAGCGACAGCGACGTCTGCACGATCAGCGGCGCGGCGATGTTCGGCAGCACGTGCCGGCGCATGATGCGCAGGTCGGACGCGCCGATGGAGACGGCGGCCCGGACGAACACCTGCTCGCGTACGGAGAGCACGCCGGCGCGGGTGATCCGGGCGAAGATGGGCGTGTAGACCACGCCGATGGCGACCATGGCGGTGAGCAGGCCGGGGCCGAGCACCGCCACGATGGCGACCGCCAGCAGCAGCACCGGGAACGCGAACAGCACGTCCATGCAGCGCATGAGCACGCTGTCCAGCCAGCCCCGGTAGTAGCCGGCGAACAGCCCGAGCGTCACCCCGGCGACCAGCGCGATGCCGACGCTGACGGCGCCGACCTGCAGTGACACGCGGGCCGCGACGAGCACCCGGCTGAGCACGTCACGGCCCAGCTCGTCGGTGCCGAACGGGTGCGCGCCGCTGGGCGGTCGCAGCATCTGGTCCACGTCGACGTCGTTCACTCCGGCCGGGGCGAGCCACGGGCCGGCCACGCCGACCACGACGAGCAGCACGAGCACGATCGTGCCGCCCACGGCGAGCGGGTCGCGGCGCAGCGCGTCCAGGACGCGGCGTCCGGTGCTCTCGGTCGTGGCGCTCACTTGACCGTGATCCTCGGGTCGAGGCGGGCGTAGAGGATGTCCACCAGCAGGTTGACAAGCAGGAACAGCGCCGCGACGAGCAGCACCGCGCCCTGCAGGACGGGATAGTCGCGGGCCTGCACGGCGTCGAAGGTGAGCCGGCCGATACCGGGCCAGGCGAACAGCACCTCGATCACGATGACGCCGCCGAGCAGGCTGGCGAGCTGCACCGCGACCACGGTGACCACCGGGATGAGCGCGTTGCGCAACACGTGCCGCATGATCACCACCCGGTTGCGCAGCCCCTTCGCCTCGGCGGTCCGCACGTAGTCGGCGGAGAGCACCTCCAGCACCGAGGAGCGGATGAACCGGGTGAGGATCGACGCGGTGACCAGGCCGACGGTGACCGCCGGCAGCGCCACGTGGGTGGCCCACCGGCCGGGGTCGTCGGTCAGCGCCACGTAACCGGACGGGGGCAGCCAGCCGAGCACCCCGGCGAACAGCAGGATGCCCATGATGCCCATCCAGAAGTCCGGCACGGAGACGCCGAACTGGCTGAACACGCGGGCGGCGTGGTCGACGGCGGAGCCGCTGCGTACCGCCGCGACGATGCCCAGCGGAAACGCGACGAGCAGCGCGAACACCACGGCGGTGACGGCGAGCGACAGCGTGGCGGGCAGCCGTTCCAGCACGATCTGGCTCACCGGCTGGCCGGTGCGGAAGCTGACCCCCAGGTCACCGGTGAGCGCGTGCCCGAGGTAGCTGGCGTACTGCACCGGCAGCGGCTGGTCGAGGCCGGCGCGTTCCCGCAGCGCCTCGTACGTCTGCGGGTCGAACCGGGTGCCGAGCGCCACCCGGACCGGGTCACCCGGCACCAGTTGCAGCAGCAGGAACACCACGAGCGTGACGCCGACCAGCACGACCGCCGACTGGAGGACCCGCCGCAGGACGAAGCGGGCCATCACTTCGCCAGGGCGACCGACCGGAACCGGATCGCCCGATCGGTGCGCACGTCGTAGCCGGAGACCTTCTTCGACCAGCCCTGCACCACGTCCGGGTTGTAGAGGTAGAGGTAGCTGGCGTCGTCGACGATCTGCTTCGCCGCCTGCTCGTACGCCTGCTTGCGGGCGCCCTGGTCGGTCTGGGTACGGGCGTCGTCGAGCAGCTTGTCCACCGCCGGGTTCTTGTACTTGTGGAAGTTGAACGTGCCGCCGCTGTGGTGCTGGGCATAGTAGAACTCGTCCGGGTCGATGTTGCCGAGCCAGCCGAGCATGAACCCGTCGAAGTTGCCCTTGGCCTGCTCGTCGAGCCACTGGGCGAAGTCCAGCGTACGGATCTTGACGGTGATGCCGACGTCCTTGAGCTGCGCGGCGATGACCTGCGCGGCGGTGACCGTCTCCGGGTACTCGCTGGTGACCATCAGGTCCATGGTCAGGTTGCTCACGCCTGCCTGGCCGAGCATCTGCTTCGCCTTGCCCGGGTCGTGGCTGTAGGGCGCGTAGTCGTAGTAGAACGCACTGGCCTTCGGGATGGCGGTCTGGTTGACGGTGGCCAGCCCGAACTTGGCCGCCTTGGTGATCGCCTCGCGGTCCAGCGCGTACCCGACGGCGCGCCGCACCTCGGGGTTGTCGAACGGCTTGCGGGCCTCGTTGAGCGCCACGTACCAGTAGTCGGTGGAGGCCGCCGACTTCACCACCGGGTCGTCGCCGTCCTGCAACGACTTCACCTGCTGCGGCGGCAGGTTGTCGGTCCACTGGACCTGGCCGCTGCGCAGGTTCTGCAGCGCCACCGTCGGATCCTTGACGAAGGTGAACGTGACGCCGTCCAGCTTCGGCTTGTCCCCCCAGTACGCGTCGTTGCGAACCAGCTTGACGCTGTCGCCGGAGGTGTAGCCGGCCACCTTGAACGGGCCGCTGCCGACCGGTGCGGTCTTCACCGCGCCGGACTCCACGTTTGACTTCTCCACGATCGCCACGCCCTTGAACCCGCCGAGGTTGGCGAGCAGGTTCGGCGTGGGCGCGCTGAGCGTCACCACCACTGTGGCCGGATCGGGCCCGGTGACCGACTTGACGGTGGCGAACTTGTACGCGTTGTTCAGCTTCTCCTTGATGATCCGCTCATACGAGTAGACGACGTCCTCGGAGGTCAGCGGCGACCCGTCGGAGAACTTCACGCCCTCGCGCAGCGTGAAGGTCCAGGTGAGCTGGTCGTCGCTGGTGGTCCACTTCGTCGCCAGCGACGGCACCATCTTCAGGTCGGCGTCCGGCTCGACGAGCGTGTCGTAGACGTTCTCCAACACCTGGAAGCTGTAGTACGCCGAGGTCTTGTGCGGGTCGAGCTGGTCGGGTTCGCCGCCGATCGCGGCGTTGAGGACACCACCGGCGCCGCCGGCGTTCCCCCCGCCGCCGACGTCGACCGCCTCGCCTCCGGTGCATCCGGACAGGACGCCGACGGTCAGTGTGAGTGCGGCGCCGAGCACGCCGAGCTTCTTCCTGGACACAGGCCCCCCTAGCCACTTCCCGGACAAAAGAAAGTTTCGGCGAGTCTTATCTCCGAGCCGGATGATGTCAAACGAATCCAGCCAAATTGACTGGTCGACGGGTGTTGCCGGTACGGAGTGAACGGTGGTTCAATCCGGGCCCCGATCTGATCCGCCACCTGCGCTGGGAGTTGCCGCCGTGACCACACACGAGGTCGTCAACCAGGTCCCGCCGATGGTCGGCCACGACACCGCCGACGACCCGGCGCTGTGCGACGGCGTGGCCCGCGAGGGCGCCGGCTGGGCGCTGCCCGGGCTGCACGAGCTGGGCCGGCTCGCCGGTGGCGAGGAGGCCGCCGAACACGGGCGGCTCGCCAACGAGCACCCGCCGGTGCTGCGCACCCACGACCGGTACGGCCACCGCGTCGACGAGGTGGAGTTCCACCCGTCCTGGCACGAACTGATGCGTACCGCCGTCGGTCACGGCCTGCACGCCGCGCCGTGGGCCGACGACCGGCCGGGCGCGCACGTGGCCCGCGCGGCCGGCTTCTACCTGTGGCGGCCCGACGCCGGGCACGGCTGCCCGATCTCGATGACCTACGCGGCCGTGCCCGCGCTGCGGCACAGCCCGGACCTGGCCGCCCGCTACGAGCCGCTGCTCACCACCCGTGAGTACGACTTCGGGCTGCGCCCGCCGCAGACCAAGCGCGGCCTGCTCGCCGGCATGTCGATGACCGAGAAGCAGGGCGGCTCGGACGTGCGCGCCAACACCACCACGGCCCGGCCGGAGCCGGACGGCAGCTACCGGCTCGTCGGGCACAAGTGGTTCACCTCGGCGCCCATGTGCGACCTGTTCCTCACCCTCGCCCAGGCGCCCGGCGGCCTCACCTGCTTCCTGGTCCCCCGGGTGCTGCCCGACGGCACCCGTAACCCGATGCGGCTGATGCGGCTCAAGGACAAGCTCGGCAACCGCTCCAACGCCTCCGCCGAGGTCGAGTACGAGCACGCGGTGGCGTGGCGCGTCGGCGACGAGGGCCGGGGCGTGCGCACCATCATCGACATGGTCAACCTGACCCGGCTGGACTGCGTGATCGGCGCGGCGGCCGGGATGCGCCACGGCGTGACCACCGCCGTGCACCACGCCACCCACCGGCGGGCGTTCGGCGACTACCTGGCCGACCAGCCGCTGATGCGCAACGTGCTGGCCGACCTGGCCGTCGAGTCCGAGGCCGCCACCGTCCTGATGGTCCGGCTGGCCGGCGCGACCGACCGGTCCGCGCGCGGCGACGACGGCGAGACCGCGTTCAAGCGTCTCGCCTTGGCAGTCGGCAAGTACTGGGTGTGCAAGCGCTGGCCGGGGCACGCCGCCGAGGCGCTGGAGTGCCTGGGCGGCAACGGCTACGTGGAGGAGTCCGGCATGCCCCGACTGTTCCGTGAGTCGCCGCTGAACTCGATCTGGGAGGGCTCCGGCAACGTCGCCGCCCTCGACGTGCTGCGCGCGCTCACCCGGGAACCGCAGGTGCTCGCCGCGTACGAGGCGGAGGTGGCCGCCGCGGCCGGCGCGGACGCCCGGCTGGACGCGGCGGTGCGACGGGTCCGCGACGAGCTGGCCGACCACACCGACCTGGAGCTGCGCGCCCGGCGGGTGGTGGAGCGGCTGGCGCTGGTGCTGCAGGGCGCGCTGCTGGTGCGCCACGGCCACCCGGCGGTCGCCGACGCGTTCTGCGCGTCCCGGCTCGACGGCGACCACGGGCAGGCGTACGGGACGCTGCCGGGCGGGCTGGATCTGGCAGCGATCAACGACCGCGCCACCCCGAAGGTCGGCTGACGGCGTGGTGATGCGGCTCGCCTCGGTACACCTGTATCCGGTCAAGTCCCTCGGCGGCGTGGACGTCGACCGGGCCGACGTCGAGCCGTGGGGGCTGCGTCACGACCGCCGCTGGCTGGTGCTGCGCCCGGACGGCGGCAAACTGGGCTCGACCGCCCTGCCGGCGCTGCTCGGCCTGACCGCCGCGCCCGGCCCCGGGTCGATCACGCTCACCGCCCGCGACGGGTCGTCGCTGACGGTCGCCGAACCGGTCGACGGCCCGCCGGTCCCGACCGACGTGTCCCGGCTGGACACGGTCCGGCTCGCCGCCGACGAGGCCCACGACTGGCTCTCCGCCCGGCTGGGCCGTCCCGTACGGCTGGCCTGGCTGGACGATCCGCGCCGCCGGCCGATGTCTGCCGAACACGGCGGTGGACCCGGTGATCCGCTGAACCTCTCCGACGCCGGACCGCTGCTGGTCGCCACGGCGCCGTCGCTGCGGCGGCTGCGGGACTGGATCGTCGAGGGCGCGCTGGAACGCGGCGAGCCCGCGCCGGAGCCGCTGGCGATGGCCCGGTTCCGGCCGACTGTGGTGCTGGACGGACCGCTCGAACCGTTCGCCGAGGACGGCTGGACGCGGGTGCGCATCGGCGCCGTCGACTTCCGGGTGTCCGAACGCTGCGACCGCTGCTCGGTGACGCTCATCGACCCGGAGACCCTGGCGCGCGGGAAGGAACCGATCCGCACGCTGGCCCGGCACCGGCGCTACGACGGCAAGACCTGGTTCGGCGTCCGGCTGGTCCCGCTGACCACCGGCGAGATCCGGGTCGGAGACGAGTGCGAGGCGACATGACCGGCCGCCCTCCGGCACCGTGCCGCTCGCCGGGGCGGGTGGACTGAGCGCGGTCAGCCCGACCTGACCGGCCGGGACCGCCACTCGTCGGCCAGGATCGCGTAGACGAGTTGGTCCGCCCAGCCGCCCCGGAACCGGTAGCTGCGCACGTGCCGCGCCTCCCGCCGCATCCCGAGCCGGGCCATCAGGCGCGCCGACGGCTCGTTGTCCGCGTGGCAGCGGGCCACCACCCGGTGCAGCCCGAACTCGCCGAAACCCCAGTCCAGCAGCGCGCCGGCCGCCTCCGTGGCCAGCCCCCGGCCGCCGTGGTCGGGGTGGAAGACGTACCCCAGCTCGGCGGTGCGGTCCGCCGCGCTGCGCCACACCAGCTCGACCTCGCCGATCACCCGCGCGTCGCGCACCACGGCGAGCGTCAGGCAGTCGCCCTCCGCGCGCAGCGCGTCCTCGCCGGCCATCGCGGTCACCGACGCCAGGGACTCCGCCCGGGTACGCGGCGCGGCGCCGGCCATCCAGCGGACCACGTCCGGGCGGCGTTGCCAGGCGTGCACGTCGTCGAGGTCGTCGAGCGTGACCGGGCGCAGCAGCAGCCGGGGCGTGCGCAGCGGGTACGCCGGGTGGGTCATCCGGCGATGGTAGGAGGAACCTAGGGTGGGCCGCATGGTCGTTTCCGCCGACGAGGGCAACCCGCTCACCCAGCTCACGCTCGACCAGCTCCGGCAGCGCACGAGCGTGAAGTGGCGGCTCTACCCGCCGGACGTGCTGCCGCTGTGGGTGGCCGAGCAGGACGTGCCGCTGGCGCCGCCGGTGGCCGAGGCGCTGCGCCGGGCGGTCGAGCTGGGCGACACCGGCTACGCGTACGGCACCGGGTACGCCGAGGCGGTCGGCGGGTTCGCCGCGCAGCGGTGGGGCTGGGCCGACTTCCCGGTCGGCCGGACCTCGCTCGTACCGGACGTGATGATGGGTACGGTCGAGGTGCTGCGCCTGGTCACCGGCCCGGGTGACGCGGTGGTGGTCACTCCCCCGGTCTACCCGCCGTTCTACGCGTTCGTCGCCAACGCCGGCCGGCAGGTCCTCGAGGCGCCGCTCGGCGCGGACCTGCGGCTCGACCCGGCCGCGCTGGAGGAGGCGTTCCGGCGGGCCCGCGCGATCGGCGACCGCCCGGCGTTCCTGCTCTGCAACCCGCACAACCCGACCGGTGTGGTGCACCGGCCCGACGAGCTGGCCACCGTCGCCGAGCTGGCCGCGCGGCACGGCGTACGGGTGGTGGCCGACGAGATCCACTCGCCGCTGGCGCTGCCCGGCGCGCGGTTCACCCCGTACCTGACGGTGCCGGGTGCGGAGAACGCGTTCGCGCTGGTGTCCGCGTCGAAGGCGTGGAACCTGGCCGGGCTCAAGGCGGCGCTGGCGGTCGCCGGGCCGGACGCGGCGGACGACCTGGCCCGGATGCCGGAGGAGGTCAGTCACGGCCCCAGCCACCTCGGGGTGCTCGCGCACACGGCCGCGTTCCGAGCCGGCGGGCCGTGGCTGGACCGGCTGCTCGACGGCCTCGACGCGAACCGGGCGCTGCTCGGGTCACTGCTGAGCGACCACCTGCCGACCGTGTCGTGGCAGCCGCCCGAGGGCACGTACCTGGCCTGGCTGGACTGCCGGCGCCTCGGCGTACCCACCGAGGCGGGCGACGGACCGGGCGTGGCGAGCGACGTGGCGGGTCCGGCGCGGATGTTCCTCGACCGGGCCCGGGTGGCGCTCAGCTCCGGGCACGTCTTCGGCAGCGGCGGCGCCGGGTTCGTGCGGCTCAACTTCGCCACCTCCCCCGCCGTGCTCACCGAGGCGGTCGCCCGGATGGGCCGGGCGGCGGCGACCGCCTGACGTGCGGCTCAACGGGCGGCCACGCGTACCCCCTGGTTGTCGCCCTCGGACAGGAACGACGCCACGGCGCCGCCCTCGGCGGTGACCGCCGTGCGCTCGGCGCGGGTGAACGCGCGCAGCGGCGTGACCACCACGACGCCCGCGTCGACCGTCCAGGTGGCGGCGACCCGGCCGTCGACGAGCACGAACCGGGCCCCGGCCACGGAGAGGTGGCGGTGGGCGTCGTCGATGATCCGGCTGCGGTCGTGGTAGCCGAGCACGGCGTTGTCGAAGGCGGGCAGGAACCGTACCGGCGCGGGGGTGTCCGGGTCGGGCCGGGGCGCGTCCGGCAGATCCAGCAGCGTGCGGCCCCGCGCGTCCCGGAAGGCCACCAGCTCGTCGCGGACCGCGGCCACCGCGGCGGGCAGCCCGGCGAGGCCGCACCAGGCGCGCAGGTCCGCCGACGCGGCCGGCCCGAACG
>NZ_JBXUOV010000025.1:0-46579 GCF_057196585.1 Micromonospora sp. ATLC20 | reverse complement strand
GGCGCGGGAGCGGGCCGGGGGGCCGCCGCCGCGGCTGACCCGGATGCCCTACCCGGTGCTCTGGCTCGGTGGCCTGGCCGACCCGTTCGCCCGGGAGATGCGGGAGACCGCGCACCAGTTCGCCGGGCCGTTCGTGATGGACTCCACCGCCGCGAGCGAGACGTTCGGGATCGACGGGACGCCGCTGGACCGGGTCGTCGACGAGATGGTCACCGGCCTGCGTGCCGCCGCGCCCGCCGCCGCCCGCTAGGGGCGGCGGGCCGGGCCGAGGGCGGCGACGAGCACGGCGACCATGGTCAGCGCCGCACCGAGCAGCGTGTCCAGCCCGGGGTGCGAGGCGGCGGTCGGCAGCACGAGGTCCAGCAGTACCGCGCCGACGATCTGCCCGGCGATCGTGGCCAGACCGAGCAGCAGCACCCCGGTGAACCGGACGAGGGCGGCGGCCAGCGCGATGAACACGATGCCGATCGGACCGCCGAGATAGAGCCACGGCTCGCTCGGGAACGCGCCCGCCGGCCGGCCGCGTACCGCCAGGTCCACCGCGAGAGTGACGAGCAGCGCCGCCGTGCCGACGGTGAAGTTGACGAGCGTGGCGGTCATGGCGCTGCCCGCCGCCGCCCGGACCCGCCCGTTGACCGCCTGCTGCCAGGCGATGCCCACCCCGGCCGCCAGCGGCAGCAGGGCCAGCGCCAGCGCGTCCGGGTCACCGAGCCGGTCGCCCACCGCCAGCAGGACGGCGAGCACGGTGAGCACCGCGCCGATCAGCCGGTTCGGGGTGACCGGCTGCGGGCCGGTCGGACCGATGCCGGCCCGGTCGACGAACAGGCTGCTGCCGGACTGCCCGGCCACCACCGCGACGGTGAAGACCGCCACGCCGAGCGCGCCGATGGTCAGCCCCTGCGTCGCCACCAGGAACGCGCCGCACACACCGCCCAGGCACTGCCACGGCCGCAGCGTGCCCGCGCGCAGCGCGCCGCGCAGGGCGGACAGTCCCCGCCGGCCACCGGGGGTGGCGGGGACCAGCACCAGCAGGATCAGCAGACCCACACCGAACGAGACCACCGCCGCGGCGATCCCGTCGGCCAGGCGTACGCCCAGCTCGCCGTTGATCCGGGACTGGACGGCGACCATCACGCCCGAGGCGGTGGCCAACCCGACACCGGCGACACGTCGCCCGGCCGACAGCGTCGGGGGTGCCGATGGTGCCGCCGTCCCGGCCCTGCTCACTCCTGCTCGGCCAGCGGGCGGCCGTCGAAGTCGACAGCCGAGTAGAGCGCGAGCTTCTCCAGGCGGTGGTACGAGTCGATCACCCGGATCGTGCCGCTCTTGGAGCGCATCACGATCGACTGGGTGTACGCCCCGCCGGAGCGGTACCGCACGCCGCGCAGCAGGTCACCGGAGGTGACACCGGTCGCCACGAAGAAGCAGTTGTCGCCGGTGACCAGGTCGTCGGTGAACAGCACCCGGTCCAGGTCGTGCCCGGCGTCCAGCGCCTTGCGGCGCTCGTCGTCGTCCTTCGGCCAGAGCTTGGCCTGCAACATGCCGCCCATGCACTTGAGCGCGCACGCGGCGGTGATGCCCTCCGGGGTGCCGCCGATGCCCATCAGCACGTCCACGTCCGACTCGCCGCGGGCCGCCGCGATGGCGCCCGCGATGTCGCCGTCGGAGATGAACCGGATCCCCGCGCCGGTACGCCGGATCTGCTTGACCAGGTCGTCGTGGCGCGACCGGTCCAGCACGCACACGGTCACCTCGGCGGCGTCGGTGCCCTTGACCTTGGCGATCCGGTTGATGTTCTCGGCCACCCCGGCGTTGATGTCCACCACGTCGGCGTACATCGGGCCGACCGCCAGCTTCTCCATGTAGAAGACAGCGCTCGGATCGAACATCGCGCCGCGCTCGGCCACCGCGAGCACCGCCAGCGCGTTCGGCATGCCCTTGCTCATCAGCGTGGTGCCGTCGATCGGGTCGACCGCCACGTCCACCTCGGGGCCGGTCCCGTCGCCGACCTCCTCGCCGTTGAACAGCATCGGGGCGTTGTCCTTCTCGCCCTCGCCGATCACCACGACGCCGCGCATCGGGATCGAGTTGATCAGCTTTCGCATGGCGTCGACAGCTGCGCCGTCGCCGCCCTCCTTGTCGCCCCGGCCGACCCAGCGGCCGGCGGCCATCGCCGCGGCCTCGGTGACCCGGACCAGATCGAGGGCGAGGTTGCGGTCGAGATCCTGGGGCGTCCGCGTCCTGGTGGTTGTCATGGCGGCCTCCTCGCGACGTTGCGGGGTGGGACCGGCGGCCACCGCCGCCGGTTTTGTCGCTGATCCTCACACGATCTCAGGTTCGCCGTCCCGGCGGGGCGGAGGAGGCCAGGATCACGTCACCCGGTGGGCTGCGACAATGGCCCTGTGGAAGCCGCACAGCCTGCCGACCGCACACCGACCGACGCCACCCCGCCGGAGGGCCAGCCGCCGGTCCGACCGGACGGCGGCCCGGCCCCGTCCGAGGGGCAACCCGCGCTGGTCGAGCCGGCTGCCGCGGCCGGCGAGCCCGCGCCCGCCGAGCCCGTGGCCGCCCCGGCGGCGGGCAAGGCCCGGTCCGAGCGGTCGCCGAAGGACATGGCGCTGTCCCTGCTGATCCTGCTGGTCCCGATCGCGCTGCTGCTCGCCTTCTACCGGGGCTTCCTCGGCGGCGACTCGCCGGTGACAGTCGACCCGGCGCCCGCGCTGGAGCAGGCCCGCTCCGCGAACGTCTTCCCGGTCAGCGAGCCGACCGGGCTGGGCGACGACTGGCGTACGGTGAACGCCCGCTTCCGGACCGAGCCGGACGGTTCGACGCTGCGGATCGGGTACGTGACCCCGGAGGGCCGGGGCGCGCAGCTCGTGGAGAGCAACGTCCCGGCGGAGAAGCTGCTCCCGGCCGAGCTGACCGAGGGGCAGCCGCAGGGCGCTGCCGACCTGCCCGGCGGGCTGAGCTGGCAGCGTTACACCGCACGCGGCAACGAGCAGGCGCTCGTCCTGCTGGAGCCGAACCGCACGGTGATCGTGGTCGGTGACGCGGGCGAGACGGAGCTGCGCAAGCTCGCCACGTCGCTGCGCTGACGTCCTCCCTCCGGGTGAGGCGGGATTGCGGATCCCCGCTTCCGGGAACAGAAGGGACATCGAGCCCGGACGACCCACCTGGAGAGGTTGACGTGAAGATACGACGCTTCAGCGCCACCGCGTTCGCCGCGGCGCTGCTCATTCCCGGCCTGGCGGCCTGCAACGGCAACGGGACGACGTCCGACGCCTCCGCGACCCCGAGCGCCTCCGGCAGCGTCGCACCGAGCGCCACGGCGTCCAGCAGCGCGGCCAAGCAGGCCCTGCTCGACTCCACGAACGCGATCCGCGAGGGGAACTTCAAGTTCTCCATGACCGGCGCGGGCTCCACCGCCGAAGGGCAGGTGCACGAGCCGAGCCAGAGCGCCGACATGCGGATGACCATCGGCGACCCGTCGTCGGACCTGATGATGAAGCTGGACCTCATCCACGCGAAGCCGGACAGCTGGGTCAAGCTGGAACTCGGCGGCACCGCCGCCGCGCAGATCCCCGGCGTGAAGAACCTCAACACCGGCAAGTACCACCACCTCGACCAGAACCGGATCAAGGGCAACCGGGCGCTGGGCTTCGACTTCGAGAAGCTCGACCCGGCCGGCAGCGCCGTCCTCACCCAGGGCGTCACCGAGGTGCGGCAGACCGGCGAGGGCGCGTACGAGGGCACCGTCGACGTGTCGAAGGCCGCCGAGGCGGGTTCGCTCGACCCGGCCGTGATCACCGCGCTCGGGGCGCAGGCCCAGTCGGTGCCGTTCACCGCCAAGGTCGACACGCAGGGCCGGCTCAGCGAGATGGTGCTCAAGATTCCGGCCGCCGGCCAGAACGCCGCGCAGGACCTGAAGATCACCTACACCGACTACGGCAACGCGGCCCCGGCCCAGAAGCCCTCGGCCGACCAGGTCGTCGAGGCGCCCGCCGAGTTGTACAACCTGTTCAACTGAGGTCCGCGGTGGGGTTCGGCGACCGGCCGGACCCCACCGTCAGTCCTCGGCGCGCTGGCGGGCGGCGTCGATGCGGGCGCGCGCGCCGTCCAGCCACCGCTGGCACACCCCGGCGAGCTGCTCGCCGCGCTCCCAGAGGGCCAGCGACTCCTCCAGCGAGGTGCCGCCCGCCTCCAGCTTCTCCACCACCGAGGCCAGCTCGGCGCGGGCCTGCTCGTAGCTGAGCTGTTCGTCCTGCTTCGTGCCGGTCATCGTCTCTCTTCCCTCAGCCGTCGACGGTCGCGGTCAGCTCGCCCTCGGCGAGGCGTACCCGCAGTGGATCGCCCTTGGCGACCTCGGAGGCCGCGCGGACGACGTGGCCGTCGGCGCGCTGCACGATCGCGTAGCCGCGCTCCAGCGTCGCCGCCGGGGACAGCGCGCGCAGCCGGGCCAGCGTGTGCCGCAGGTCGTCGGTGGCGCCCCGCAGCCGGTGCTCCAGGGACCGGCCGGCGCGGTCGCGCAGCGCAGACACCTCCACCGCCCGCTGCTCGACCATCACCTGCGGCCGGGCCAGCACCGGGCGGGAGCGCAGCAGGTCGATCCGGTGCTGCTCCCGGTCGACCAGGTGACGCACGGCCCGTTCGAGCCGGGACCGGGCCTGGCCGATCAGCCGGGTCTCCTCGGTCAGGTCCGGCACGATGCGCTTCGCCGCGTCGGTCGGGGTGGAGGCGCGCACGTCGGCCACGTAGTCGAGCAGTGGCGCGTCCGTCTCGTGGCCGATCGCGCTGACCACCGGCGTGCGGCAGGCGAAGACCGCCCGGCACAGCGCCTCGTCGGAGAAGGGCAGCAGATCCTCGATGCCGCCACCGCCCCGGGCGATGACGATCACGTCGACGGCCGGGTCGGCGTCGAGCACCTTGAGCGCGCCGACGATGTCGGGCACCGCGCTCGGCCCCTGCACCGCCACGTTGATCGTGCGGAAGTCGACGGCGGGCCAGCGGCGGCGGGCGTTCGTCAGCACGTCCCGCTCGGCCGCCGAGGCGCGGCCGGTGATCAGGCCGACCCGGCCCGGCAGGAACGGCAGCCGCCGTTTGCGGGACCGGTCGAACAGGCCCTCGGCGGCGAGCAGCTTCTTGAGCTTCTCCAGCCGGGCCAGCAGCTCACCGAGGCCGACCTGGCGGATCTCGTCGGCGCGCAGACTGAGCGTGCCGCGTGCGGCGTAGAACTCCGGCTTGGCGTGCAGCACCACCCGGGCGCCCTCGCGCAGCTCCGGCGCGCCCGCGTCCAGCACGTCGCGGTTGGTGGTGACGGTGAGGCTGAGATCGGCCGACGGGTCGCGCAGCGTGAGGAAGACGGTGCTCGCGCCGGGGCGGCGGCTGATCTGCGCCACCTGGCCGTCGACCCACACCCAGCCCAGGCGGGCGATCCAGGCGCCGACCTTCTGGCTGACCACCCGGACCGGCCAGGGCTCCTCGGCCGTGCTCCGTCCGTCCGGGCTGCTCCGCCCGTCCGGCGCCCCCCGGCCGTCCTCTCCCGCGCTCACCCGCCCACCCTACGGCCCGGGACCGACAGCGCCCGCGCGCGCCTCGCGGCCGCTGCCGTGCGGGAGGACGGCACGTACGATGGGCGGGTGACTGACGCTGAGACGACTCCCCGGACCGGCAAGCGCGTGCTCCTGGCCAACCCTCGCGGCTACTGCGCGGGCGTGGACCGGGCGGTGCAGACCGTCGAGGAGGCGCTGAAGCTCTACGGCGCGCCGATCTACGTGCGTAAGCAGATCGTGCACAACAAGCACGTGGTGCGCACGCTGGAGGCCCAGGGTGCGATCTTCGTGGAGGAGAACGAGGAGGTGCCGGAGGGCGCCACGGTCATCTTCTCCGCCCACGGCGTGGCGCCCGAGGTCTACGAGCAGGCCAAGCAGCGCTCGCTGCGGGCGATCGACGCCACCTGCCCGCTGGTCACGAAGGTGCACCACGAGGCCCGGCGGTTCGCCGCGCAGGACTACGACATCCTGCTCATCGGGCACGAGGGGCACGAGGAGGTCATCGGCACCGCCGGTGAGGCTCCCGCCCACATCCAGCTCGTCGACGGCCCGGACGGCGTCGACAAGGTCACCGTGCGCGACCCGGAGAAGGTGGTCTGGCTGTCCCAGACCACGCTGTCGGTGGACGAGACGCTGGAGACCGTGGCCCGGCTCAAGAAGCGGCTGCCGCTGCTCCAGTCGCCGCCCAGCGACGACATCTGCTACGCCACCTCCAACCGCCAGCACGTGGTCAAGGAGATCGCCCCCGAGTGCGACGTGGTGATCGTCGTCGGCTCGCGCAACTCCTCGAACTCGGTCCGGCTGGTCGAGGTGGCGCTCGACGCCGGAGCCCGCGCCGGCTACCTGGTCGACTTCGCGCACGAGATCGAGGACGCCTGGCTGACCGGCGCGAGCACGGTGGGTGTGACCTCCGGCGCGAGCGTGCCCGACGAGCTGGTCCAGCAGGTGCTCGCGCACCTGGCCGAGCGCGGCTTCGGCGACGTCGAGGAGATCACCACCGCCGACGAGCGGCTGACGTTCTCGCTGCCGCAGGAGCTCAAGCGCGACATGAAGGCCGCCGCCGCGGCCCGCGGCTGACCGGGAACGGATCGGCCGGCCGCCGCGTCCAACCGACCATGAAGACTCCTCGTACGGTGCTCGTCGCACTGCTCGCCGGCCTCGCGCTGACCGCCTGCGCCGCACCCGGCGACGGGTCCGCCGATTCCAGCCCGAGCCCGAGCCCGAGTACGACGGGAGCCGCCCCGGTGACCAGCCAGCCCGACCCCGGCACGAGCCCGAAGCGTCCCGGCCCCTCCTGGAAGGGCGGTCCGTCCACGCCGCCGGGGGTCGGCGGCACCGTCATCAGCGGCACCGTGCAGGCCGGCGTCGAGCCGAACTGCCTGCTGCTCGACGGCCACCTGCTCGTCGGTGGCCCGCGCGACGTGCTCAAGGCCGGCGCCCGGGTCGAGGTCACCGGCCGTCCCGAGCCGGGCATGATGACCACCTGCCAGCAGGGCACCCCGTTCGTGGTCGAGTCCGCCCGCCCCGCCTGACGCCGAACACGAAGGAGCCCCGCCCCCTGCGAGAGGGGACGGGGCTCCGTCGTTCAGCGGCTCAGTCGACCGCGAGGACCTCGACCGAACCACGGCCGACGACCGCGCCCTCGGTGGTGGTCACGGCCATGTCGCCGTACAGCTCCCGGCCGGCGGCCGGGGTGGACAGGGCGGTCACCGTGCCGTTGAGGGTGGCGGTGGCGCCGTTGGCCAGGGACAGCGGCGTGGACGGCGCGGAGAGCGTGCCCAGGGCCGGGGAGGCGAACGAGTCCCGGTAGTCGTACGCGGTGCTCGGGTCGCTCATCGAGTAACCGTCGACCACGACCCGGTAGGTGCCGGGCGTCGGGTTGGTCAGCGTGACCGCCTCCTCCGAGTCACCGTCGGCCGACTGGCCCACCTGGGTGGTGCCGCGGAAGACGGTCAGGTCCAGGTCGGCGCTCAGGTCGGACGGGTTGCCGATCCGGGCGGTGAACGAGGTGGCGCCGGCGGGCACCTCCACCGTGTACTCCTGGGTCGCGCCCTCGGTGATGCTGGGCCGCTCGGCCCGGACGCTCGCCAGCGGACCGCCGACGCCGGTCACCTGGACCGGGCCGAACGTGTTGGTCAGGCTCCAGCTCACCGGCGCCGGGGTGCCGGCGGTGACCGACGGGAGCTGGACCACGGCCGGCTCCACCTTCACGCCCTGCACGCGGGCCTGGAGCCGGAACGGGTTGTCCAGTGCCGGCGAGGTGCGACGCGCCTCCACCTCGATCTCCCACACGCCCGGCAGCGGGTTCTGGTAGTCCCGCTCCTGCGGCTTGCAGACCGCGGCGTCGGAGAAGTTGGTGTAGCAGGCGGTGCTGGCGGTGCTCTCGACCGGCACGCCGTACGGGTTGATGGCGATGAACCGGGTCTGAGAGCCGGTCGCGATGCCGGACAGGTTGACCTGCAGCGCGCCCGCACCCGGCGGGACGGTCACGAAGTACGACCGGAAGCCGTTGCGCTCGACCGAGCCGTCGGCCGAGAACGAGTAGGCCGGCGCGGCGACCGGGTTCGAGGCGATCACGACGGTGGCGACCTCGAAGTCGACAACCGAGGTGGCCGGGTCGTCGACGGTCATGATGGCGCCGTGCGCGCCGGCGGTCATCGGCTTGGCCTTCACCTTGACCGTGACGGTCTTGTTCAGCGGCAGCCACACGACCTTGGGGGCGCTGTAGGTGCCGTCGTTGCCGCGGAAGGCGACCTCGTGCTTGACGCCCTTGTTCGGGCCGCTGGTGCGGGTCAGCTTGACCTCGTAGTGGCGGCTCTCCTTGACCTTCTGGCCACCCCGGTCGGCGGCGCAGCGGTTGTAGAGGCCGGTGCCGACGTTCGGGTTCGGCACGAACGTACCGGAGGCCCGGTCGTAGCGGGTCAGGTTCGGCGACAGCTCGGTGCAGACCGGCGCCTCGGAGGTGTAGGTGCGGGTCTGCACGCCCTTGGCGAGCAGGCTCCACGCGCCCGGCACGTCGAACATGCCGTAGCCCTGCGCGTACGTCGGGACGCCGGTGATCGGCTTGGCCGAGGTGTAGACGGCCCGGCGCAGCGCGGCCGGGGTGACGCCCTTGCCGGTCGCCTTGGCGGCCGACAGCAGCAGCGCGGCGGCACCGGCGGCCTGCGGGGACGCCATCGAGGTGCCGTTGAGCATCTGGTAGCCCGGGGGCAGCGAGTAGCCCGCCTCCGGCACCGGGTTGCCCGGCTGCCAGGTCGGCGCGGTGGAGATGGCCGAGCCGGGGGCGGCGATGTTCGGCTTGAAGCCGCCGTCCTCACGCGGGCCGCGCGACGAGAAGTTGAACAGCGCGTTGTCCTTGCGGACCACCGAGCCGTAGTTGGCCAGCCAGGTGTCCTTGCTGACGCTCGCGGCCACGCTCACCACGTCGGTGGCGACGGACGGGTCGCCGACGGTGTTCACGCCCGGACCGGAGTTGCCGGCCGAGATGAACAGCTGCACGCCGTAGGTGTTGATCAGGTCGTTGTAGAGGACCGCGCGGGCGTTCGAGCCGTCGTTGAGCGCGGGCAGACCGCCGATCGACATGTTCACCACGTCGACCCTGCGGTTGATCACCAGGTCGGCCATGCCGGTGGTGAGCGCCGCCGCGGTGCAGCCGCCGCCCCAGGAGCAGGCGCGGGCGGAGACCAGCTTGGCGCCCGGGGCGGCGCCGTCGAAGGCGCTGTTACCCAGCATGTCGTTGGCGGCGGTGATGCCGGCGACGTGGGTGCCGTGGGTGCTCTCGACGATGCCGATGTTGACGTAGTCGACCAGGCCGGGGCCGCCGACCGGGGCGGTGTCCACGTTGCGCCGGTACTCGACCACGAACGGGATCTGCTCGCGTACCGCGGTGGCCGGGTTGTCGGTGCCGAAGTGGCCGACCTGGAACCGCTCCTTGTACGGCCGCATCACCTCGTCGTCGGTGAAGTCGTTGTTCTGGTTCGCGTCGACGCGGACGTCACCGGTGGTGGGGTTGTAGAGCACGCCCCAGAAGTCGGTGGTGTCGCCGTCGCGGTTGAGGTCGCCGCGCGCGTCGCTGTTCGCGGTGATGTTCTCGCGGAACACGTTGAACCGGTAGTTGCCGGCCGGCGCGGTCCAGGTGCCCAGCGAGGTGGTGAACGACGGGCCGCTGACCTCGGTCAGCATGGGGCGCCAGGAGGCGTCCTCCAGCGGGTCGGTGGCGGTGACCCAGTCGACGATCTTGCGCTCGCCGGTGGTGGTCGTCTGGAGCGCCGGGTGGTCGAGGTCCACACCGGAGTCCATGATGCCGATGGTGACGCCGCGGCCGTCCCACGCCGGGTTGGCGGCCTTGAAGGCCTCCGCGCCGGTCTCGTTCGTCGGCATGTACGGGTTCACCGCGCCGGTGTCGCCGCCCGGCCCGGCGAGCGTCTGGGCCTGCGAGGCGGTCTTGGCGCCCTTCGGCGCCGCCTCGGGCGCCGGGTCGGGGAGCTTGATGGTCTCGTCCAGGTCGACGGCGGCGACACCCGGCAGCGTGGCGGCCTTGAGCGCCTTCGCGGTCGGGACCTTCGCCAGCACGTAGCCGATCTGGTCGTACCGCTGGCTGACGGTGGCGCCGAGGCCGGTCAGGCCGTCGACGACCTTCTTGGCCGAGCCCTTCTTGGCCGCGATGATCATCGTGACGGTCGGCGCGTTCTTCGCCTCGGCCTCGTCGAGCAGCTTGGCGTCGTGGGCGCCCAGTGCCTTCGCGGCGGTCGGCTGCGAGGGTGGGGTGGCGGGGGCGGCGCTCGCGGTACCGGCGCCACCTCCCACGGTCAGGGCGCCGGCCGCGAGGACCGAGGCCAGGAGCGCGGCGGACGGTCGCCGGCTGCGCGTGCGGGGTTTACTCAACGTTCTCTTCCTCCAGAGAACAGGGCCCTCGAGGGGCAGGGCACGTGTGACGGTGATCCTGCGTGTCACGACGGCAGGTGTCACTACCCGGCCTGGGTTTGTGATCAGTCCGTGACACGAATCGGTCTACGTCATCGCGTGCGCCGTGTTAGGCGTCGACGTCCGTCGACCTCTCGGCCGATGTGGACGGCGCGCCCAGCAGCTCGGGTGCCTGCGGCTGCCTCGGCGCCAGCTCGACCTGCGCCGGCGCGGCCAGCTCGTCGTCGGAGACGCCCAGCTCGGCCAGCTTGCGGGCGCTGACCAGCACGCGCGCCTCCAGCGACCCCACCGCCCTGTTGTACGCCGTCACCGCCCCGCTCAGCGAACTGCCGAGCTTGCCCACGTGGTCGCCCAGAGTGGACAGCCGCCCGTACAGCTCGCGGGCCAGCGAGTGGACGGTCGCGGCGTTACGCGCCAGCGCCTCCTGCCGCCACGAGTAGGCCACGGTGCGCAACAGCGCCACCAGCGTGGCCGGCGTGGCGAGCACCACGTTGCGGGCGAACGCGTGCTCCAGCAGGGACGGATCGCGTTGCAGCGCCACGTCGAGGAACGGGTCCGCCGGCACGAACAGCACCACGAAGTCGGGCGTCTGGTCGAACGCCGACCAGTAGGACTTGGCCGCCAGGCCGTCCACGTGCGCGCGCAGGTGCCGGGCGTGCGCGTCCAGGTGGGTGTCGCGCCCCCGCTCGTCGCGCGCCTCCATCGCGGTCAGGTACGCGTCGAACGGCGCCTTTGCGTCCACCACCACCGTCCGGCCGCCGTGCAGCCGTACCACCAGGTCGGGGCGTACCCCCTGGTGGTCGGTCGCGGCGGTGACCTGCTCGCTGAAGTCGCAGTGTTCGAGCATGCCGGCGGCCTCGACGATCCGGCGGAGCTGGTGCTCGCCCCAGCGACCCCGCACCTGTGGCGCGCGCAGCGCGGCGACCAACTGCTTGGTCTCGGTGCGCAGCTCGCCGGAGACCGCGCTCATGGACCGCACCTGCTCGCGCAGTTCGGCGTACGCGTCGACCCGGTCCCGCTCCAGCTCCGCCACCCGCTGCTCGTAGCGGCGCAGCGTGTCGTGCAGCGGCGCGACCGCGCGGGCCACCGCCTCCTGGGACTGCGCCGTCGCCTCGTAGCTGAGCGCCCGCATGGACTGCTCCAGCCGGCCCTCGCCGGCCTGGGTGGCGGCGAGCGTCGCCTCCAGGCGGGCGATGTCGGCCGCCGCGCGCGCCCGCGCGGCCAGCCAGCCCACCGCGCCGCCCGCGGCGAGGCAGAGCACCACCACGGCCAGCGTCGCAAAGCTCATGGCCAAGAGCTTGCCAAACGGGTACGACGAGCGCCCGGTGGGTACGTTCGAGTCATGGAGTTCGCGTTGTGGCTGGTCCTGATTCTGCTGCTCGGAGGTGCGTTCGTGTTCTGGCGGAGGGGGAGCAGATCGCGTCGGTCGAACGAGCTGGCCGACGCCCGCGCCGAGGCGCAGCGCTGGTACGAGCGGCTCGGCGGCCAGCTGATGAACCTGCACGGCGACGCCCCGGCGGTCCGGCAGGCGCTCGCCGACGCCGGTGAGCGCTACAACGCGGCCGGTTCGCAGCTGGAGCAGGCCACCACGCCGCGCCAGTTCGGGCTGGCCCGGGAGACCGCGCTGGAGGGGCTGGCGTACATCCGGGCGGCGCGGACCGCGATGGGCATCGACCCGGGCCCGGAGCTGCCGCCGCTCGCCGCCGCCCAGGGTGCCGGCGCGCTCACCAAGGAGCGCCAGGTCGACGTGCAGGGGCAGACGTTCCGCGCCGGCCCGCAGCCGGGGAACGCGACGCCCTACTACTACCCGGGTGGCCGGTTCCAGGGGCGGCCGGTGCCGGCCGGCTGGTACTCCACGCCCTGGTGGAAGACCGCGCTCGGCGCGGGCGTCGGTGTGGTCGGCGGTCTCCTGATCGCGGACGCGCTGTTCTCACCCGCGTTCGCCGATCCCGGGTACGACGCCGGCTACCAGGAGGGCTTCGGCGACGGCCAGGACTTCGGCGACCAGGGCGGCGACATGGGCGGCGGCGACGCGGGCGCCGGTGGTGACTACGCCGGTGGCGACTTCGGCGGCGGCGGCGACTTCGGTGGCTTCGGCGGCGGGGATTTCGGTGGTGACTTCGGCGGCGGCGACTTCTAGCCGACGCCGCCGGCCGCGCAGGCGTTAAGAAGGGCCCCCTCTTATGCACGAGGCGTTAAGAGGGGGCCCTTCCTTACACGTCAGCCGGTGTTGCGCATGCCGGCCGCGATGCCGTTGACGGTGGTCAGCAGCGCCCGCTCCAGCGCCGTACCGTCGTTCGGGGCCCGCCGCCCACCCGGCGCGGTCGCCACCGCTCGCCCGGCGGCGCCGGATTCGCGGTACTGCCGCAGCAACGCCACCTGGAGGTGGTGCAGCGGCTCCAGGTAGGTGTCCCGCACGGCGAGCGTGCGCTGGAGCACCGGCGAGTTGTCCAGCAGCGCCGGTGCGGCGGTGACCGCGAGCACCTCCTGCTTGGTCAGCTCGTACTCCTGCTCGATCTTGTCGAAGATCGGGTGCAGCTTCTTCGGCACCAGCGTCTCGACGTACCGCCGGGCGATCGTCAGGTCGGTCTTGGTCAGCATCATCTCGACGTTCGACAGGAACGTGCGGAAGAAGTGCCAGTTCCGGTTCATCTCGGCGAGCACGTCGGCCAGCCCGGCCGCCCGCGCGGCGGCCAGCCCGGAGCCCACACCGAACCAGCCCGGCACGATCTGCCGGGTCTGCGTCCAGCCGAACACCCACGGGATGGCCCGCAGGCCGGACAGGCCGGCGCCGGTGTTCGGGCGCTTCGCCGGCCGGGAACCGATGTTCAGCGCGCCGAGCAGCTCGGTCGGTGTGGAGGCCCAGAAGTACGCGGCCAGGTCCGGGTCCTCGACCAGCGACCGGTACGACCGGAACGCGGACTCCGACACCACGTCCATCGCCGCGTCCCAGCGCTCCAGCATCTCGGCCGGCTGGCGGGGAGCGGTGTGCAGCAGCGTGGCCTGGAGCACCGCCGCCACTGTCAGTTCCAGGTTCTCCCGGGCCAGCGCCGGCAGCGTGTACTTGTCGGAGATGACCTCGCCCTGCTCGGTCACCTTGATCGCGCCGTCGAGCGTGCCGTACGGCTGGGCCAGGATCGCGTCGTGCGTGGGGCCGCCCCCACGGCCGACGGTGCCGCCCCGGCCGTGGAACAACCGCAGGTGTACGCCGTGCCGCGCGGCCACGTCCCGCAGCGCGCGCTGCGCCCGGTGGATGGACCACTGGCTGGTGGTGATGCCCGCCTCCTTGTTGGAGTCGGAGTAGCCGAGCATCACCTCCTGCACATCGCCCCGGGCCGCCACGAGCGCCCGGTACGCGGGCAGCGACAGCAGCTCGTCCAGCAGCTCACCGCCGGCGTTCAGTTCGGCCGGGGTCTCCAGCAGCGGCACGATGCCGACGCGGGCCCGCCCGGAATGCACGTCCACCAGGCCGGCCTCGCGGGCCAGCACCACGGCGGCGAGCACGTCGTCCACGCCGAGAGTCATCGAGATGATGTACGACTCGATCACCTCGGGGCCGAACCGGTCCTGCGCCTCGCGGATCGCCGCGAACACGTCGAACGTCTTGCGGGCCGACTCGGTGAGCGGGCTGTCCTGGGTGGAGAGCGGCCGGCGGCCGGTCAGCTCGTCGGCGAGCAGCTTGGTGCGTTCCAGCCGGGACAGCGCCGGGTAGTCGGACACCTCGCCGACCGCCTCGTAGAGCTGGGCCAGCACCTCGTGGTGCTTCTCCGCATGCTCCCGGATGTCCATGGTGGCCAGGTGCAGGCCGAACGCGGACACCGTACGGATGGTCGAGGCCAGCCGCCCGACGGCGGTGAGCTGGCCGGAGTTGCGGGCCAGCGACGCGCGCAGCAGTTCCAGGTCGGCGATCAGCTCGGACGAGCCCCGGTAGTCGCGCCCCGGCACGTGCGGGGTGTCGGCGCGCAGCCGCTCCCGGGTGTTGGCGAGCTTCGCCTTCACGCACCGCGCCTTGAGCCGGTACGGCTCCTCCGCGTTGACCCGGCGGAACCGGGGCGCCACCTCTGGTAGCGCGTCCAGGTCCTTGGCCAGGCTGGCGGACAGGTCGAGCGACACCGCACGCAGCCGCCGGGACACGCTGACCTCGGTGATCAACTCGTCCATCGCCTTCTCGGTGGCGGCGATGCCGTGCTCGTGCTGGATGCGCAGCACCTCGCGGGTGACCACCGGGGTGACGAACGGGTTGCCGTCGCGGTCGCCGCCGATCCAGGTGCCGAAGCTCAGCGGGCGGGACGTCGGCGACGTCTCCACGCCGAGCGTGCGCAGCGTGTCGGCGAGGTCGTCGAGGACCTGCGGCGCGGCCTCGGCGTACAGGTCGCGCAGGTAGTAGATCGCGTTGCGCGCCTCGTCGGTCGGATCCGGCCGGTCCAGCCGCAGCTCGTCGGTCTGCCACATGAGATCGAGCAGTTCGGCCAGGCGGCGGTTCGCCGGGCCCTCGTCGCTGGCGCCGTAGAGGATCGCGTTCGCGGTCTCGGTGTCCAGCTCGTCGGCCACCGCGCGCAGCTTGGACAGGATGGACCGGCGGGCCGCCTCGGTCGGGTGGGCGGTGAAGACCGGGCGTACGGCCAGCCGGCGGGCCGCGGCGGCGATCTCCTCGGCCGGTACGCCGCGCTCGGCGATCATCTTGGCCGCCTGGTCCAGCCAGCCGCCGTGGGTGGCGCGGCGGCGGCGCAGGTCCCGGGCGCGGTGCACCTGCTCGGTGATGTTCGCCAGGTGGAAGTAGGTGGAGAAGGCGCGGGCCAGCTTCGTGCCGGTGGTGACGTCGAGCCCGGCGAGGCGCTGGGCGGCGGCCGGCGCGTCGGAGCGGACCTGGGCGCGGATCTCCTCGACCAGGTCGAGCAGCGGGCGGCCCTCCTGCCGGGCGAGGGTCTGCCCGAGCAGCGTGCCGAGGCGGCGGATGTCGGCCCGGAGAGCGGCGTCGGGGCCGTCGTGGTCGTGCTGGTCGGTCACGGTTGCGCTCCTTACGCGAGGACGAAGGACAGCGCTGTCCGACTCCTCTGGATGGTATCCGCGCGGCCCCGGCGGACAGGAGGGGGACGGCGTGATGATCTGCACTCTGGGACGGCCCGCCGGTCAGCCCCGCTCGACGGCGTGCCGTCCCGGCGCAGGTCGCCGGCGGGCGCGGAACATCGTCGCGGTGAGCAGACCGGCCAGGCCGGCGGCCACCCAGATCAGCAGCCCGGCCAGTGCCCAGCCGCCGCCACGCCAGTCGAAGTAGATCGCCGACTTGAACAGGTCGGTGGCGAGGCCTGGCACGTTCCAGCGGTGCATCCCGCGCAGGAACGGCGGCAGGAACTCGGGCGCGTAGATGCCGCCGGAGCCGGGGTTGCCGAGCACCACGAGCAGCAGGATCACGATGCCGGTGCCGAGCAGCCCGAACCAGCCCTGGACGGCGGCGGCGACCATCCCGGCCGCGAACGCGGCGAGCGCGCCGACCGCCGCCACCGTCGCCACCTGATCGGGGAACACGCCGAGCACCGGCCCGACGAGGATCGCCCCGATGACGCCGAGCAGGATCGCGTGCACCGCGAGCGTGGCGATCCGCAGCCCGGCCCGGCGCAGGTCGCGCGGGCTGGTGCCGAGTGAGATGCCGAGCGCCGTGGACGCCAGGTAGCCGCCGAGTACCACGCCGACGGCCAGGTAGAACGGGACCAGGCCGCGCGGGTCGTCGGCGGAGACCGGCACGTCGTCGGTGACCTCCAGTGGCACCCCGGCCTGCCGGGCCGCCTCGGTGAACACGTCGGTGACGAGTTCGGTGGCGGCGGGCGCGCCCGCGCTGGCGGTGGCGAGCGTCAGGCCGCCGTCCGGGGCGGAGCTGAGCACCGCGTACACCGATCTGTCGGTGAGGCCGTCCTGGGCGGCGCCGCGGCTGTCGTACCCGACGGGTTTGATCGTGTCGGTGCGGGCGCGGACGGCGGACATCACGGCCTGGGCCTGCTGGTCGCTCGTGACCACGGCGACCGGCACGTCGCGCGGATCGGGCTTGTGCAGCGCGCCGACGTAGGCGGCGATGAACGCGCTCGCCAGCGCCAGGGTGCCGAGGATCAGCGCCGCCGTGCGGGGCAGCCAGTCCCGGGTACGCAGCTCCGGCTCGTCGTCCACGGCCACAGCCTATTGCGGGCATATGCCCGGCTCATGGGGTTTCGTCGGGCGAAAACCGCTGGTCCGGGCCGATAGCGTCGGGCCATGACGGTGCCTGTCTATCCCGCCAAACCGCAGCCCGGCGACCGGGTCGCGGTCGTGTCACCCTCCGCCGGCCTGCCGGGTCTCTTCCCCCATGTGTACGAGCTGGGCCTGCGCCGGCTCCGCGACGAGATGGGTCTGGAACCGGTGGAGTACCCGACCACCCGCGTCATGGGCGCCGACCCGCGTGACCGGGCGCGTGACCTGACCGCCGCGTTCGCCGACCCGACGATCACCGCCGTGCTGGCGACGGTCGGCGGGGACGACCTGATCACCGTCACCCCGTACCTGGACGACGAGGTGTTGCGGGCGAACCCGAAGCCGTACTTCGGCTACTCGGACAACACCAACGTGCTCAACCACCTGTACCGGCTGGGTGTCGTCGGCTACCACGGCGGCTCGGTGCTGGTGCACCTCGGGCGCTCCGGAAAGCCGCACCCGCTCACGCTCGACTCGCTGCGCGCCGCGCTGTTCACCACCGGCTGGTACGAGCTGACCGCCGCGACTGAGTGGGGCGACGAGCCGCGCGACTGGCGCGACCCGGCCACGCTGGCCGAGGAACCGCCGATGTACCCGTCCGAGGGCTGGCGCTGGCACGGCCCGGCCCGGGTGGTGCAGGGCCGGACGTGGGGCGGCAATCTGGAGATCCTGCACTGGCTGATGGCGACCGACCGCGTTCCGCGCGCGGCCGACCTGGCCGGCTCGGTACTGGTGCTGGAGACGTCGGAGGAGATGCCGCCCGCGCAGGAGGTCTTCCGGATCGTGCGCAACATGGGCGAGCGGGGTCTGCTCGCCGCCGTACCGGCGATCGTGGTGGGCCGCCCCAAGGCGTGGGACTTCGACCGGCCGCACACGGTCGCGCAGCGGCTGGCCTGGGCCGCCGACCAGCGGGCGGCGATCCTGTCGGCACTCGCGCCCTACGCCGGCGACCCGGTGGTGGTCTTCGACGTCGACCTGGGCCACACCGACCCGCAGGTGATCATCCCGTACGGCGGCGAGATCCGGGTGGACGCGGTGGAGCGCCGCATCGCCGTGCGCTACTGACCCGCCTTCACCCGCCGCCCTCACCCCTCGGTTGGCGGCGTGGGCGACGCAGGCAAGATCCACTCCGTTTCGCCGAGGTGGCGGCATTGGAGGGCGTTGAACCCCGCCATTTCGGGGAAGTGGAGTGGATCTTGCACGCGAGGATCAGACGATCGCGAAGGCGCGGACCGGGAACGTGCCCATCCCGGCCACCCGCGGCGGTGCGGCGGTGAACCGGAAGCCGGTCGGCGGCAGGGCGTCCAGGCCGGTCAGGTGCTCCACGATCGGGATGCCGGCGGCCAGCAGACCGGTGTGCGCCGGGCGCTGACCCGCTGCCGCCGGAGTCATGTCGTCGATGTTGATCGAGTCGATGCCGACGAGCGCCGCGCCCGCCTCGGCCAGCCACTGCGCGCCGTCACCGGTCAGGTAGGGCGCCTCCGGAGCGGCGTACGCGTCGGTGCCGAAGTGCGCGTCCCAGCCGGTGTGCAGCAGCACCGCGCACCCGGCCACGTCGTACGGGGCGAGCATCAGCCGGTCCACCGCCCGGGTGCCGGCCGGCACGCGTACCACCAGGCCGGGCAGGTCGGCGAGGCGGTCCAGCGGCATTCCGGTCAGGTCCGGGCCGTCGGCGAAGCGGTGCGACGGCGTGTCCACGTACGTGCCGGTGTTGGCGATCATGTCGATCCGCGCGACGTGGAACTCGACACCGGGCGCGTACCGGCCACGGGACTCCTCCCGGGTCAGCCAGTCGGTGACCTTCGGGGCGGGCCAGCCGGGCAGCGTGACCATGCCGTCGGTGACCACGTGACTCAGTTCGACGAGCTTCCGCCCGCCGCCGGCCGGTGCGGCCACCCCACGCCCGCCCTTGTGCGGCTCCTCGACGACGGTCCGGTCGGTGATCCGTACCTCGCCGACCATGAGCAGCCCCAGGTGCCGGACCAGCAGCGCGGCCACCTCGTCGTCGGTGACGTCCGGGTGCGGCACGTCCAGCCGGAACCCGTCGGTGCGCAGACCACCGCCGTTGGAGAAAAGCACCTCGGCGTCGAAGACCGTCCGATACTCGACCATCCGCCCACCGCACCACGCCCGGTCGCCGCCGGTCAAGATCGAAGATCGGGCGGACCCGGATCGTCGGTGGAGAGGGATAGGCTCGAACGGTGCACCCCCCGTCCGGCTGGACGCGGGGTCGTCGTCGTGTGTCGATCCGCTGGAAGTGATCACTGATGCTCACCGGACTCTTCTCCGCCGCCCTGGCCGACCCGGGGCTGGCCCGGGCGCGTGACCTGGCGCGCTCCGGTGCCGCGCAGGTCGACGGGCTCGACCTCACCGCCCCGGCCGCGCTGCGCCCGTTCGCTGTGGCAGCGGTCGCCGCCGACGAGCCGGCCGGCGGCGCGGGCCGCCCCGTACTAGCGGTCACCGCCACCACCCGCGAGGCCGACGACCTGGCCTCCGCGCTGGGCAGCCTGCTGCCGCCGGAGCAGGTGGCGGTCTTCCCGTCCTGGGAGACGCTGCCGCACGAGCGCCTGTCGCCCCGATCCGACACGGTCGGGCGGCGCCTCGCCGTGCTGCGCCGCCTCGCCCACCCGGACGCCGCCGACGCGCACGGCCGCACCGGGCCGCTGCGGGTCGTCGTCGCGCCGGTCCGGTCACTGCTCCAGCCGCAGCTCAAGGGCCTCGGCGACCTGGAGCCCGTCCAGCTCGCCGCCGGGGACGAGGCCGACCTGGAGGAGGTGGCCCGCCGGCTCACCGACATGGCGTACGCCCGGGTCGACCTGGTCACCAAGCGCGGCGAGTTCGCCGTCCGCGGCGGCATCCTGGACGTCTTCCCGCCCACCGACGAGCACCCGTCCCGGGTCGAGTTCTGGGGCGACGAGGTGGAGGAGATCCGCACCTTCGCGGTCGCCGACCAGCGCACCATCGAGGGCGTCGCGCAGCTCTGGGCGCCGCCGTGCCGGGAGCTGCTGCTGACCCCGGCGGTGCGGGAGCGGGCCGCCGCGCTCGCCGCCGAGCACCCCGAGCTGGCCGAGATCCTGGACAAGCTGGCCGAGGGCATCCCGGTCGAGGGCATGGAGTCGCTCGCTCCCGCGCTGATCGGCGCCGACGCGCTGGAACTGCTCGTCGACTGCATGCCGGCCGGCACCCACGTACTCCTCTGCGACCCCGAGCGCATCCGCACCCGCGCGCACGACCTGGTCCGTACCTCGGAGGAGTTCCTCCAGGCCAGCTGGGCCGCGGCCGCCGTCGGCGGCCAGGCCCCGGTCGACCTCGGCGCCGCCGCCTTCAAGACCCTGGCCGAGGTACGCACGGCAGCCCGCGCCCTGCGCCAGCCCTGGTGGACGCTCGCGCCGTTCGGCCTGGTCGAGACAGACGCGGCACCGGCCCGGCAGCCCTGGGAGGACGAGCCCGCCGAGGTCGACGTCACCCCCGACGACGCCATCGCGGTGAGCCTGGCCGCCCAGCCGGCGCCGCTCTACCACGGCGAGACCGCCCGGGTGGTAGACGACCTCAAGCGCTGGGCCGGCGAGGGCTGGTCGATCGCGCTCGTCTTCGAGGGGCACGGCCCCGCCCAGCGGGCCGTCGAGGTGCTCCGCGACGCCGGTCTCGGCGCCCGGCTCACCGAGGAGGTGCCCGCCGCGCCCGCGCCGGGCGAGCTGCTCGTGTCGTGCGGCTGCCTGACCGCCGGGTTCGTCGACGAGGCGTCGAAGTTCGTCCTGCTCACCGGCAACGACGTCACCGGCGGCCGGGGCACCTCCACCCGCGACATGCGGAAGATGCCCAGCCGGCGGCGTAACACCATCGACCCGCTGGAGCTGAAGGCCGGCGACTTCGTGGTGCACGAGCAGCACGGCATCGGCCGGTACGTCGAGCTGGTGCAGCGCACCGTCAACGGCGCCAGCCGCGAATACCTGGTCATCGAGTACGCGCCGAGCAAGCGCGGCCAGCCCGGCGACCGCCTGTTCGTGCCGACCGACCAGCTCGACCAGCTCTCCCGTTACGTCGGCGGTGAGCAGCCCACGCTGCACAAGATGGGCGGCTCGGACTGGCAGAAGTCCAAGGCGCGGGCGCGCAAGGCGGTCCGTGAGATCGCCGCGCAGCTCATCCAGCTGTACGCCGCGCGCAAGGCGTCCAAGGGGCACAACTTCGGCCCCGACACCCCGTGGCAGCGGGAGCTGGAGGACGCGTTCCCCTGGCAGGAGACGCCCGACCAGCTGGCCGCCATCGAGGAGGTCAAGCGGGACATGGAACAGACCGTCCCGATGGACCGGCTGATCTGCGGCGACGTCGGCTACGGCAAGACCGAGATCGCGGTACGGGCGGCGTTCAAGGCGGTGCAGGACGGCAAGCAGGTGGCGGTGCTGGTGCCGACCACGCTGCTGGTGCAGCAGCACTACAACACGTTCGCCGAGCGGATGAGCCAGTTCCCGGTGTCGATCCGGCAGCTGTCCCGGTTCCAGACGCCGAAGGAGACCGAGCAGACGCTGGAGATGGTCGCCGCCGGCACCGTCGACATCGTCATCGGCACCCACCGGCTGCTGCAGGCGTCCACCCGGTTCAAGCAGCTCGGGCTGGTGATCATCGACGAGGAGCAGCGGTTCGGCGTCGAGCACAAGGAGCACCTGAAGACGCTGCGCGCCTCGGTCGACGTGCTCGCCATGTCGGCCACCCCGATCCCGCGCACGCTGGAGATGGCGATCACCGGCATCCGGGAGATGTCCACCATCGCCACCCCGCCGGAGGAGCGGCACCCGGTCCTCACGTTCGTCGGGGCGTACGACGACCGGCAGGTGGCCGCCTCCATCCACCGTGAGCTGCTGCGCGACGGTCAGGTCTTCTACCTGCACAACCGGGTCGAGTCGATCGAGAAGACGGCCCGCAAGCTCCGGGAGTTGGTGCCGGAGGCCCGGGTCGCGGTGGCGCACGGCCAGATGGGCGAGGAGGCGCTGGAGAAGGTGATGGTCGGCTTCTGGGAGAAGGAGTTCGACGTCCTGGTCTGCACCACGATCGTCGAGTCCGGCATCGACATCCCGAACGCCAACACGCTCATCGTCGAGCGGGCCGACCTGCTCGGCCTGGCCCAGCTGCACCAGATCCGCGGCCGGGTCGGCCGGGGCCGGGAGCGGGCGTACGCGTACTTCCTCTACCCACCGGAGAAGCCGCTCACCGAGAACGCCCACGAGCGTCTGGCGACCATCGCCCAGCACACCGAACTCGGCGCGGGCATGTACGTGGCGATGAAGGACCTGGAGATCCGCGGCGCCGGCAACCTGCTCGGCGGCGAGCAGTCCGGCCACATCGAGGGCGTCGGCTTCGACCTGTACGTCCGGATGGTCGGCGAGGCGGTCTCCGCCTTCAAGGGCGAGAGCACGGAGGAGGAGGCCGAGGTCAAGGTCGACCTGCCGATCGACGCGCACCTGCCGCACGACTACGTCGCGGTGGAGCGACTGCGTCTGGAGATGTACCGCAAGCTCGCCGAGGCCCGCGACTCCGAACGTCTGCGCGAGGTCGTGGCCGAGATGACCGACCGGTACGGCGAGCCGCCCGCGCCGGTGCAGAACCTGGTCGCGGTGGCGCGGTTCCGGCTGCTGGCCCGCCGCTACGGGCTCACCGACGTGTCGATGCAGGGCAAGCACATCCGGTTCGGCCCGCTGCCGCTGCCCGACTCGAAGCAGATGCGGCTCAAGCGTTACCACCCGGACTCGGTCTACAAGCAGGCGCTCGACCAGGTCAGCGTGCCCCGGCCGAGCACCCGGCGGATCGGCGGCGAGCCGTTGCGCGACCAGGCGCTGCTGGAGTGGTGCGGTCAGCTCCTGGCCGACGTCCTCGGCAAGCCCGAGGAGTTCGCCGGTGTCGCCCGGTCCGGGGCGGGTGCGCGATGAGGTGGGCGGAGTCACAGGCCGGTACTCGGCGTGAGAGAGTGACCCTCATGCGTGCTCGCCGTTCCCTCGTCGCTGTCAGCGTCGCGGCCCTCGCCGCGCTCTCCCTCGCCGCCTGTGGCCGCTCCGCCCCGGACGTCGCCGCGTACGTCGGCGACACCCGCTACTCCGTCGACCGGGTCGACGCGATCTACGAGGACGCGCAGCGGCAGTACGCGGACGCCGTCCGTAGCCAGGCCCCGCAGACGCCGTCGCCGGCGGAGCTGCGGTCCTCGGTGACCCGGCAGGACGTGCTGAACCTGCTGGTCGCGATCGACCTGGGCAAGCGTGTGGCGGCCGAGAAGGGCCTCCAGGTCACCGACCAGATCTCCCCGGAGCAGATCCAGCAGGCGCTCCGCATGCCGGCGACCACCGAGTACACGAAGCTGTGGGGCGAGTGGGTCGACCTCTCCGGCACGCTCCAGCAGAGCCTGCCCCCGGCCGACCTCAGCGACGAGTCCCTGATGGCCGTCTACCACGCCCTTGAGAAGACCGGGGCGATCCAGCCGGGCCTGAGCGTCGACCAGGTCCGGCAGGCGTTCGGCGAGGCCGGCTTCGTCCGCACCGCCACCGCGCTCAGCAGCGCGCTGCAGGAGCAGGCCGACAAGTCGGATGTCCGCGTCAACCCCCGGTTCGGCGTGACCGGCGTGCCGTCGCTCGTGAACACCGGCCAGTCGTTCGTCTTCTACTCCCTGCCGTACGTCGGCAAGGACGGCCCGGTCACCGACATCTCCACGCCCGAGGCGCCGGCCTCCGGCTCCCCGGCTCCCGGAGCCGCATGACCGCGCGGATCGTCCTGCTCGTCACCTCACCACGGCTGCCCGCCGGCCTGCTGACCTCGGCCGCCTGGGACGCCGTACGCTCCGCGCCGGTCCTCGCCGGTGCGGAGAGCGAGCTGACCCGCGCGGTCCGGACGGCCGGCGCCGAGGTGAGCGTGGTGACCGAGGGTGCGACCCAGGCCCTGCTCGACGCCGTCGCCGCGCACGGCGGGGCGGTGTGGCTGGCCGGCCCGGCCGGCGACGAGGCGCTGGCCCGTGAGCTGGGGCTGCGGCTTGCCCGCGAGCCCGGGCTGGCCGAGCTGGAGCTGATGTACGGCTCGTGGGATCCGCCCGGCGCCCGGCTGCTCGACGCGGTCGAGGTGATGGACCGGCTGGCCTCCCCTGGTGGCGACCCGTGGAAGCGGGCGCAGACCCACCGCAGCCTGGCCGGTTTCCTGCTGGAGGAGTGCTACGAGGCGTACGACGCGATCAGCGCCGACGACACCGACGCGCTCCGCGAGGAACTGGGCGACGTGCTGCTTCAGGTGCTGCTGCACGCCCGGCTGGCGGAGAACCTGCCGGAGGGCGAGAGCTGGACCGTCGACGACGTCGCGGGCACCCTGGTCGACAAGATGGTGCGACGCAACCCGCACGTGTTCTCCGGTGAGCCGGCCGGTTCGATCGAGGAGATCGAGGCGAACTGGGAGCGGATCAAGCGGGCCGAGAAGACCCGTGAGTCGGTGCTCGACGGCATCGCGCTGAGCCAGCCCGCGCTGTCGCTGGCCGCGAAGATCCTGGACCGGGCCGGCCGGGTCGGCCTCGCCGTACCGCCCCCGCTGGCCGAGTCGCAGGTGGACCCGGAGGCCCGGCTCGGCGCGAGCCTGCTGGCCACAGTCGCCGCGGCCCGTCAGGCCGGTATCGACCCCGAGGCCGCCCTGCGGCGGGCCACCTTGGCGTACGCCGAAGCAGTCAGAGCCGCCGAACGCCCCACCCCCACCAACCCCGCCTGACGCCCCCTCCCCCCTCCCCTCTCACGGCGATCTTGCACTTTCGGCCCAGGCTGTGCCGTAAATGCCCCATCTGCCCGGGCGCAAAGTGCAAGATCGCCGAGTCGACTGGTCGGCCTTGCTTGGCCGCGGCTCTCCCGGCAGTCGAGATTCGCCGTCTGCATCCCGGGATCGCCGTAGATCTTGGTACGAAAGTGCCCCTATGGGGGCCGTTTCCGTCCAAGATCTACGCGGGCCTCGGGGTGAGGCGCGCACGCGGCCGGCACCCAAGCGCCGGCCTTCCGGGCGGACCTGCGGCGGTGATCAACGGGGTTTGGGTCGCGGGGCTCTTGCGGGGACCGAACTCCTTGATCAACGGGGGCGGTGAGGCGGGAGGGTGGGCGGGGTGATCGGTAGGGTCGGGGGATGGAGTCGTTCGTGCCGCTGGCAGAGCGGATCGTGGAGGCGTTGCTGGAGAGCCGGCCCGGGCTGGCCACCTCCGTCGGAGACCACCGCTACGACGATCGGCTGCCCGACCTCTCCGCCGACGCCCTTGCCGCGGACCAGGCGATGCTCAAGGACGCGGCCGACGCGCTCGCCGAGATCGACCCGGACGCGCTCGACCCGGCGGAGAGCGTCGACCACGCGCTGCTCACCAGCCTCGTCGACCGGGGTCTGTTCGAGGCCACCGAGATCCGCGGCCACGAGTGGGATCCGCTGCGCCACAATCCGGGGCCGCTGCTGCACGCCCTGCTGGCCCGTCCCTTCGCCCCGGCCGAGGAGCGCCTGACCAGTCTCGCCGGGCGTCTGTCGGCCGTACCCGACGCGCTGTCGACGGCGCGCGCGACGTTGCGGGACATGCCGCGGGTCCACGCGGAGACGGCGGTCGGGCAGTTCGCCGGTACGGCGGCGCTGATCCGCGACGAGGTACCCGGCCTGCTGGCGGAGGCGCCGGCGATGCGCGACCGGGTCGGCCCGGCGGCCACCGAGGCGATCGCCGCGCTGGAGGAGTTCGTCGCCTGGCTGCGGCAGGGCCTGGCCGCCGACGCCGGCCCGGGGCGTGACCCGCGGCTGGGCCGGCGGCGGTGGGAGGCGCGGCTGTGGCACACGCTCGACACCGAGCTGAGCGCCGCCGAGGTGCAGCGCCGCGCCTGGGCGAACCTCGACCGGGTCACCGAGGAGATCCGCGCGGCGTCGGTCGAGCTGGTCGGTGGTCCGGCCGACGACGAGACGGTACGCCGGGCGCTGGACCTGCTCGCCGCCGAGCATCCGGACGACGCCACGATCGTCGATCTCGCCTCGGTCACGCTCGACGAGGCGAGTGACTTCGTCCGCCACCACGACCTGGTCAGCATGGTCGGCGACCCGTGCGTGATCCAGGAGATGCCGGAGTTCGCGCGCGGCGTGGCGGTGGCCTACTGCGACTCGCCGGGCCCGCTGGAGACGGCCGACGTACCGACGTTCTACTGCATCTCGCCCACCCCGTCGGACTGGCCGGCGCAGCGGGTCGAGTCGTTCTACCGCGAGTACAACGACCACATGATCCGCAACCTGACCGTGCACGAGGCGATGCCCGGTCACTTCCTCCAGCTCGCGCACGCCCGCCGCTACGACGGTCCGACCCGGGTACGCGCGCTCACCGAGTCGGGTGTGTTCGTCGAGGGCTGGGCGGTCTACGCGGAGGAGCTGATGGCCGGGCTCGGCTTCGGCGGGCTGCCGGTGCGGTTGCAGCAGCTCAAGATGCAGCTCCGGATGACCATCAACGCGCTGCTGGACCAGCTCGTGCACTGCGACGACCTGCCCGAGTCGGAGGCGATGGCGCTGATGACCGGGCGCGGTTTCCAGGAGGAGGGCGAGGCGGCCGGCAAGTGGCGGCGGGCGCTGCTCACCTCGACGCAGCTCTCCACGTACTTCGTCGGTTACAGCGAGATGGCCGACATCGCCGCCGCCCGGCCGGACGGTGTGCCGCTGCGCGACTGGCACGACGCGATGCTGGCGCACGACTGCCCGCCGCCGCGCCACCTGCGCACGCTGCTGGGGGTGTGAGGCTCACCGCCGGTGGCGACCCGCCTGCGGTCACCGCCGGGCGGCGACCGCGTCGATCAGCCAGCGCGACAGGGAGTACGCGGGCGGCAGCTCGGCGGGCAGCGCATCCACCGGGAACCAGCGCGCCTCGGTCAGCTCGGTGCCGTCGACGACGGGTTCGGCGGCCGGGTCGGTCACCTCGGCGGTGAACCCGGCGAGCAGCGTGCCGGGCCCGGACAGCGCCCACGGCTGGCTGTCCACGTAGACCGGTCGCCGCAGCGTCAGGCCGACCTCCTCGGCGACCTCGCGGTGTACCGCCGCCTCCAGCGACTCGCCCGCCTCGACGAACCCGGCGACGAGCGCCCACAACTCGCTCGGCCCCTGCGTGTGGCGGACCAGCAGCAGTTCGCCGGGGCGGGTGATCGCGGTCAGCACCGCGACGGACAGGGGCAGGAACGAGGTGAGCCCGCAGTCCGGGCAGCGCCGCGCGGTCTCGCCCGGCACGTCGGTCAGCTCGGCCCGGCACGCCCCGCACCACCTGTGGGTACGCCGCCAGGTGACCACGGCGAGCGCCCGCCCGGCGAGATCCGCCCGGGGTGCGGGCAGTTCGGCGGCGAGGCCGCGCCAGCCGCGCCACCGGCCGGGCAGCGACTCCGGATCGGTCACCTCGGCCGCCCACGCCGGGACGCCGTCGAGCGTGCCGACCGGGATCCAGGCGAGGTCGCCGGGCAGTCCGCCGATGCGCAGTGGCTGCTCGTCCGGGCCGGTCAGCAGCTTCCGGCCGGCCACCGGCAGCGCCAGGTCGTCCGGTCGCGGCGGCCGCCCGTGATCCGCCGCGGGCCGGAACCCGGGCGTGGTCACGACGTGGACGGGCGGCGGTCCACCACACCGGCGCCGGCCGGAACCGCGAACGCGGCGGCCTCGACGCTCTCGGTGTAGCGGCTCAGCGTCACCTCGGCGGGCTTGCCGTCGAGCGTGCCGGAGAAGCTGCCGAGGACGCCCTCGTTCGTCACGCAGGCGGTGAAGCGTTCCCCGTCGTGGGTGACGTCGACGCAGGTGGCGTGGTGGCCGGCGAGCGTGGTGTCGCTCTGCTCGATGACCGCCTCCGGCGCCAGCGCCGCGTCGGTGAGCAGCCGGATCACCGCGGGTGGCGTGACCAGGCCCTGCTTGCGCGCCTCGTCGTAGACGATCACCGACGGCTTGCCGGCGGTGAGCACCGGTGGCGAGACGGTGCAGGAGGTACGGGCGGCGGTGCTGGCGCACCGGGTCACCGACTCCTGGGTCACGGTGATCTTGCCACCGGGCCAGGTGTACGTGGACCGCAGCGGCTTCTTGGTCTGCGCGATCGAGGCGGTCCGGCCGCCGTCGAGCTGGTAGTCGGCGGCCCAGGTCTGCTCCAGCGCCCGGTCCATCCGCGCGGCGAGGTCGTTGACCAGGTCGGCGCGACCGAGTGCGACGTTCGCGTCGTCCAGGGCCTGACAGCCGGTGACCGAGAGCGACGCGATGACCGAGGCGGCGAGCACGCGGAGAGTCGTCGAGGCGGCAGGCATGATGCCCAGCCTTGTCGATCGACGCAACGTCTCGCAAACCGGTTGCCGGTTGACGACCGGTAATCCGGGAATGTCCGTCTCAGCAAGCGCCTCGGGGGCCGCCCCGAGCGGGGTACGGCAGGGCGGGGACCGATACGCTGCGTTCAACACCTGCCTCAGCCGCACCGTCGCGGCCCATACGGACCGGAACCACACAAACGAGGAGCGACTCAGTGGCAACCATCGAGGGAATCGTCGCCCGGGAGATCCTGGACTCGCGGGGCAACCCGACGGTCGAGGTCGAGGTCGGGCTCGACGACGGCACGATCGCCCGCGCCGCGGTGCCGTCCGGCGCCTCCACCGGCGCCTTCGAGGCGGTCGAGCTGCGCGACGGTGACAAGGATCGCTACCTGGGCAAGGGTGTCGAGAAGGCGGTCGCCAACATCGAGGACCGCATCGTCGACCAGCTCATCGGCTACGAGGCCAGCGAGCAGCGGCTGATCGACCAGAAGATGATCGACATCGACGGCTCGGACAACAAGGGCGAGCTGGGCGCGAACGCCATCCTCGGCGTCTCCCTGGCCGTGGCGAAGGCCGCCGCCGGCAGCGCCGAGCTGAGCCTGTTCCGCTACCTGGGCGGCCCGAACGCGCACCTGCTCCCGGTGCCGATGATGAACATCCTCAACGGTGGCGCGCACGCCGACTCGAACGTCGACATCCAGGAGTTCATGATCGCGCCGATCGGCGCGCCGACGTTCCGGGACGCGCTGCGCTCGGGCGCCGAGGTCTACCACGCGCTGAAGTCGGTGCTGAAGAAGAAGGACCTGTCGACCGGCCTGGGCGACGAGGGCGGCTTCGCCCCGAACCTGCCCACCAACGCCGCCGCGCTGGACCTGATCGCCGAGGCCGTGGAGAAGGCCGGCTACCGGCTGGGCACCGACATCGTCTTCGCGCTCGACGTGGCCGCCACCGAGTTCTTCGACAACGGCACCTACACGTTCGAGGGCAGCGCCAAGAGCGCCGAGGAGATGAGCAACTACTACACCAAGCTCGCCGGCGACTACCCGATCGTGTCGATCGAGGACCCGCTGGCCGAGGACGACTGGAGCGGCTGGGCCACGCTAACCGCCGCGCTCGGCGACCGCATCCAGATCGTCGGCGACGACCTGTTCGTGACCAACCCGCAGCGCATCGCCCGGGGCATCGCCGAGCAGGCCGCAAACGCGGTGCTGGTGAAGGTCAACCAGATCGGCTCGCTCACCGAGACGCTCGACGCCGTCGACCTGGCCCACCGGGCCGGCTTCAAGTGCATGATGAGCCACCGTTCCGGCGAGACCGAGGACACCACCATCGCCGACCTGGCCGTCGCCACCGGCTGCGGGCAGATCAAGACCGGCGCGCCGGCCCGCTCGGACCGGGTGGCCAAGTACAACCAGCTCCTGCGGATCGAGGAGGAGCTGGCCGACGCGGCGCGGTACGCCGGTGCCGGCGCGTTCCCGCGCTACCGTTCGGCCTGAGCGAGCGCTCCGGGGGAGGGGTGTGACGATGCAGCAGCGCCGCACACCGGGTGGCCAGCGGCCCGCCCGTCGGCCGGGTCAGCCCGGCCGGACGGGCGGCGCCCGGGTCCGGTCCACGGCACGCGACAACGGCGTCCGCGCGGAGGCGCGCGCCGCCGGCCGGTCACCCGGCGCGTCCCGTGCCACCGACGGCGTACGCTCCGCGAGCCGCCCCGCCGCGGCCCGGCGTACCGCCGCCGGTGGTCCGGTCAAGCGGCTCACCGCACCCCAACCCCGGCGCTTCACCGGGCGCGCCACAGTGCTGTTCGCGGTGCTGATCGCGCTCGCCCTGGCGTACACCTATCCGGTCCGGGTCTACCTGGACCAGCAGGCCGACATCGAGCGGATGGAGGCGGCGCAGGCCGCCCAGCGGGCCGAGATCGACCGGCTCACCGCCGAGGCGGCCAAGTGGCAGGACCCGGAGTACGTCAAGACGCAGGCCCGGGAGCGGTTCTTCATGGGCAAGCCGGGCGAGACGCTGCTCGTGGTGCTCTCCGACCCGGAGGGCGCCGCGAAGGACGCCGGCAAGGGCGCGAAGCCGGGGGCGCCGAAGCCGCCCGAGCCCTGGTACGACACCCTGTGGTCGAGCGTGCGGGCGGCCAACGCCGACCGCCCCGACAAGTGAGCTTTGATTCGAAAGGCACTTCCTTGAGCGTCGTACCACCGCAGGAGCCGGCGGCGGACTCCGTACCCCCGCCGGAACGCCAGCCGGCCACCGAGGCCGACCTGGCCGCGGTGGCCGCGCAGCTCGGACGCCCGCCGCGCGGCACCCGCGCGGTGGCCCACAGGTGTCCGTGTGGTCTGCCCGACGTGGTGGAGACGACACCCCGGCTGGCCGACGGCACGCCGTTCCCGACGCTGTACTACCTGACCTGCCCGCGCGCCACCGCGGCGTGCAGCCGGCTGGAGTCGGCCGGGCTGATGAAGGAGATGGCCGAGCGGCTCGCCGAGGATCCGGAGTTGGCGGCGCGGTACCGGGCGGCGCACGAGGACTACCTGACCCGCCGGGAGGCGATCGGCGAGGTGCCGGAGATCGCCGGCATCTCGGCCGGCGGCATGCCGGGGAGGGTGAAGTGCCTGCACGTGCACCTCGGGCACGCGCTCGCCGCCGGGCCGGGGGTAAACCCGTTCGGCGACGAGACGCTGGCGCTGGTGGAGAAGTGGTGGGCGGCCGGCCCCTGCGTGGACGTGCCGCCGGCGGAGTGAGATGAGCGCCGACGAGATCACTGTGCGCCGGGCCCGCACCACCGACGTGCGTGGCATCCGCCGGCTGGTGGACACCTACACCGACGACCGGCGGCTACTCAGCAAGGCGACTGTGACGCTGTACGAGGACGTGCAGGAGTTCCGGGTCGCGGTGACCTCGGACGGCACGGTGGTCGGCTGCGGCGCGCTGCACGTCATGTGGGAGGACCTGGCCGAGATCCGGACGGTGGCGGTCGACCCGTCCTGCCGGGGCCACAAGATCGGGCATCGGATCGTCGGCGGGCTGATCGACGCGGCGCGGGAGCTGGGCATCGCCCGGATCTTCGTGCTCACGTTCGAGACCGGCTTCTTCGGCTCGTTCGGTTTCCGCGAGATCGACGGCGCACCCGTCCCGCAACCGGTGTACGAGCAACTCCTGCGCTCGTACGACGAGGGTGTCGCGGAGTTCCTGGACCTGGAACGGGTCAAGCCCAACACCTTGGGCAACACCCGAATGCTGCTGCGCCTCTGAGCCGGGGTGGGGGCGGGCTGCCGTAGGGTGGGCGCCGTGAGTGCGCGTGTGGCCGCCATCGACTGCGGGACCAACTCGATCCGACTGCTGATCGCCGACCTGCCCGAGGCGTCGGCCGGGGAGGCGGCGCCACTGGTGGACGTCTCGCGGCGGATGGAGATCGTGCGGCTGGGGCAGGGCGTCGACCAGACCGGCATGCTCGCCCCGGAGGCCATCGAGCGGACCCGGGTCGCGCTCGCCGACTACGCGGCGGAGATCGAGAAGTCCGGCGCCGACCGGGTACGCATGTGCGCCACCTCGGCCTCCCGTGACGCCTCCAACGCCGCCGACTTCCGCGCGATGGTCGAGCGCACGCTCGGCGTACCGCCCGAGGTGGTGACCGGCGACGAGGAGGCGCGCCTGTCGTTCACCGGCGCGGTGCGCGGCCTGCCCGGCGACGCCGAGCCGCCGTACCTGGTGGTCGACATCGGCGGCGGCTCGACCGAGTTCGTCGTCGGCACCCGCGCCGACGGCGTGCGCGGCGCGATCTCGGTGGACATCGGCTGCGTCCGGATGACCGAACGGCACCTGCACGACGACCCGCCGACAGCGGCGCAGATCGCCGCCGCCGAGGCCGACATCGCCGCGGCCGTCGACCGCGCGCTCGCCGCCGTCCCCGGCCGCGAGGCCGCCACGCTGGTCGGGCTCGCCGGTTCGGTCACCACTGTGGTCGCCCTGGCCGAAGGGCTCCAGGAGTACGACCCGAGCCGCATCCACCACGCCCGCGTCTCGTACGAGCAGGTGGCCGAGGTGACCGCCGACCTGCTCGGCAAGAGCAGCGAGCAGCGGCTGGCGTACCCGGTGATGCACCCGGGGCGGGCCGACGTGATCGGCGCGGGCGCGCTGGTGCTGCGAGTGATCATGGAGCGGGCCGGGATGCCGTCGGTGGTCGCCTCCGAGCACGACATCCTCGACGGCATCGCCTGGAGCCTGGCCTAGCCCTCATCTTCTCGCCCGCCCCATCGGCGGTGATCAAGGAGTTTGTGTCAGATCCGGACGCCTCCGGGTGCGCAAAGTCCTTGGTCAACGGGACGGGCGGGGTTAGTCCGTCGCCAGGTCGGGGCGGTGTTCCCTGATCCACTTCTCGACGTCGGACTTCCGCCAGATCTGGCCCATCCGGAGCACCTGATAGGGCGCGGGGAAGTCGCGTCGCGAAGCGACCACTGACGCGCGGGCACGCGAGACGCCGCCGAGCATGTCTCGGATCTCAGCGATTCCCACGAACTCGACCACCCCTTGACGGTAGGTAGCAGCGATTGTCTCGCGATCGGTAACAGCGATAGGGGTTGACGATCGATAACAGCGCGAGCACGATCGGGGGATGACCGTGAGGAACTGTTCTCCCGTACCCGATCGCAGTCGCCGTGTCGTGCGGCCGCACGTACCGATGCGGCCCCTGTGGTTGTGCCGGGTGTGCGCGGCCCCCTGGCCGTGCCCGCCGGCCCGCCTGTTGCTGCTGCTGGACTACCGGCGCGACCGCGTCGCCCTGTCCATCCACATGGCGGGCTGCCTGTTCGACGCCACCGCCGACCTGATGGCCGCCAACCCGAACCCGGCCGACCTGTTCGACCGTTTCATCGGGTGGACCGCTCGCCGGTAGGTGTTGTGTCGTTGACGGTAGTGCGCATTGCGCACTAGTGTGCTGAGCGTGGATACCACGCAGCTCCTCAAGGGCGTGCTCGACCTGGCGGTGCTCGCCGTGCTCAAGGACGAGGACGGATACGGCTACGACATCCTGCGGCGGCTGCGCGAGGCCGGCCTGACCGAGGTCGGCGACGCCTCGGTCTACGGCACGCTGCGCCGGCTGTTCGCGGCAGGCCTGCTCACCACGTACGTGGTGCCGAGCGAATCCGGGCCGCACCGCAAGTACTACTCGCTGAACGCGGCCGGGCGTGATCAGCTCACCCGCTCCGGCAAGACCTGGCGCTCGTTCGCCACCACCATGGACGCACTGCTCGACGATCGGGGGATGGCGGCATGACCGTCATGGGGCAGGAGATCACGGACTACGTCGACCGGGTACGCGCGGCGCTCGCCGACCTGCCGCCGGCGGTCCGCGACGAGCTGACCGAGGACCTGCCGGAACACCTCGCCGAGGTGGCAGCCGAGGGCGACGGCGCGCTCGTGGACCGGCTGGGCACCCCCGAGGCGTACGCGGCCGAGCTGCGCGCCGCCGCCGGTGCCCTGCCGAGCCGGCGGCCGGCGCGTTTCCACCGCCTCGCCGAGGCCCGGCGGGAGGCGGCCACCCAGCTGCGTCTGCTCGACCGCCAGCTCGGCCCGGTGCTCGGGCACGAGACGGTGAGCGACTTCCTCCGTCCGCTGCGCCCGGCCTGGTGGCTGGTGCGCGGCTGGCTGGCCGCGCTGATCGTGGCGTGGATGGTGGACGGCCGGTCCGGCCTGGTGCCCCGGCTGGACGGCAACAGCTCGATGGGGATGCTGCTGCTCATCGGCGCGATCGTCGCGTCCATGTGGTGGGGCCGTCGCTCGGCCGGGATCACCGGGTGGCGGCGGCAACTGCACCAGATCGGCACCGCCGCGCTGCTGTTGTTCTCCTTCGCCGTGCTGGCTCAGGTGGACGAGCGCGCCGACACCGACAGCTACGGCAGTTACGAGCAGACGTCGGTGGACCACCGGTACGAGCGGATCGAGGACGTCTTCGTCTACGACCAGCAGGGGCGGCTGATCCGCGACGCACGGCTCTTCGACCAGAACGGCGTGCCGATCACGCTCGGCTGGCCGAGCTGCATGGCCGACACGGGCGCGGTGCCGGAGATGCGTAACACCTACCCGTACTGCCCGGAGTTGGCGCCGTTCGGCCCGCCGGTCTCGCCGTCGATCGCCCCACCCGCACCCGCGCCCACCGACAGCATCACCCCATCCGCGGCCCCGCCGCCCGCCCCGTCCACCCCCAGCGCTTCCCCGGAACCCACGTCAACCCCCTGAGTGCGCTCGACCGCGCGAGATCTTGGAAGGAAACGGCCCTCATAAGGGCCGCAATCTTCCAAGATCTCGCGCGGAGCCGCTGTCAGGCGATGGCGGCGATGTCACCGTCGTCGAAGTAGATCGCCTGATGGAGTCGGCCACCCAGGGCGGC
Organism: Micromonospora sp. ATLC20; assembly: GCF_057196585.1. Taxonomy (NCBI): domain Bacteria; kingdom Bacillati; phylum Actinomycetota; class Actinomycetes; order Micromonosporales; family Micromonosporaceae; genus Micromonospora; species Micromonospora sp. ATLC20. The sequence goes on along the minus strand of NZ_JBXUOV010000025.1, from coordinate 12,227 downwards.
GGCGAACCGGGCCACCACGTCCTGGCCGGAGATCTTCCCCTGCTCGATCTGGGAGACCCGTCCCTTGGTGACGCCCATCCGGTCGGCGACCTGCTGCTGGGTCAAGCCGCGCGCTCGCCGTACCTCCGCGAGGCGATGGCCGACGACCTCGGCGAGGAGTTCCTGCTTACCCGCATCGACTGCCTCTTCCCCGCCGGCCCGGGCGACGTGGTCGGCGCGGATGTCCTGCCACCGGGAGTAGTCGCTCATGCCTTTCCCTCCTCTCGTGCCCGGTCCTTGAGGTAGAGCTCGTAGCGGTGCTCGGCGACGGGAATGGCCTCCTGATACCACGTCTTCCATCGGCCGGACTTGTCGCCGGCGACCAGGAGGATGCTCGACGAGGGGCCGTCCGAGTCCTGGTCCGTGCTCGGCCAGGAGGTCGATCGCCTGTACCACCCGCGCATGGGTGGACCCGTCGAGAGTGTCGAGCCACTGCCGCACCTCGTCGACCAGGTAGACGTCCCAGTCTCCAGCCACCACGCGGCTAGTTTAGCAATCGCTATACCCGGCGTGTGTGCCTGTCCGGCGGTTCGACAGGAGGTGAATGCCACTGTTGTTCCGTCTTCCCCGCGCCGGTGACGGCGTGGCACGCTACCGGCACGTAGCAGCCAACTGGGCGACCAGCCAATGATGACTGACCGCTAGGAGGACGGGCCCATGGGCGAGATGGTGAGCTTCACCGGCAACGGGGGGACGAGCGAGGGGTATCTCGCGATACCCTCCGGCGGTGCGGCCAGCCCGGCGGTCATCGTCATCCAGGACTGGTGGGGACTGGTGCCCCACGTCCGGGCCGTGGTGGATCGCTTCGCCGAGGCCGGCTTCGTCGCCCTCGCGCCCGACTTCCGGCACGGCGGCCCGGCCGTGAAGCCGACCGAGCCGCGACTGATGCTGAACAGCTCCCAGATGGACGAGGCGGCCAGCGACATCGCCGCCGCAGCCGAATACCTGGCGAGCCGGTCCGAGGTCGCCGGCAAGGTGGGCTGCGCCGGGTTCTGCGCGGGCGCCAGCCTGGCCCTGTGGTCCGCCACGTTCTCCGAGCGCATCGTCGCGACCGCCGGGTTCTACCCGCGCCTGCCCTGGGAGGGCATGGCCACCGACTGGGCCGACTACGCCGGGAAGGCAGCGCTCATCCACTGCTCCGAGGCGGACGGCCTGTCCGCCGCCGACGGGGTGCAGAGCGTACGCCGGTCCATCGAGTCCGCCGGTGGCACCTGCCAGACGTTCGACTACCCCGGCACCGCGCACGCCTTCTTCAACGAGGACCGGCCGGAGCACTTCGACCAGCGGGCGGCCGCCACCGCCTGGGCCCGCACGCTGGAACTGTTCCGGGCGAAGCTTGGCTGAGTCGCGTACCCCGCAGGACGTGGTCGCCCGCGCCGCGCGGGCGGCCGACCTGGCCGACCTCGACGGCGCGGTCAGCGACTGCTTCGCCTGCCCACGCCTAGTGACGTGGCGGGAGGAGGTCGCCCGGGTCAAGCGGGCGGCCTTCCGCGACCAGGACTACTGGGGACGGCCGGTGCCCGGCCTCGGGCCGGCGGACGCCCGGATCGCGATCCTCGGCCTGGCGCCGGCCGCGCACGGCGGCAACCGCACCGGCCGGATCTTCACCGGGGACCGGTCCGGTGACGTGCTGTTCGCCGCGCTGCACCGCGCCGGGCTGGCCAACCAGCCGACGAGCGTGTCCGCCGACGACGGCCTGACGCTGCGCGACACCCGCATCTTCGCCGCCGTGCGGTGCGCGCCGCCGGACAACAAACCCACCCCGGACGAGCGGGACACCTGCGCGCCGTGGCTGCACCGCGAGGTCGGGTTGATCCGGCCCACGCTGCGCGTCGTGGTCGCGCTCGGCGCGTTCGCGTGGGCCGCGTGGTGGCCGGTGCTACGCCAGGTGTACGGCCAGCGACCGCCCACTCCGCGACCGGTGTTCGGCCATGGGGCACACTGGTCCGGCGAGTCGGTGCCGGCGTTGCTGGGCTGCTATCACGTCAGCCAGCAGAACACGTTCACCGGCCGGCTCACACCGGCGATGCTGGACGACGTGTTCACCCGGGCGAAGGACCTGGCCGGGGTGGACTGAGGAACACCTGAGGCGGTGGGATGGATTTCGGCGTACTGCGCAGGTGGTGGCCGGTCGCCGCGGTGACGGTGCTGCTCGCGCTCGCCGCGTTCGCCGCCGGTCACTCCGCCATCGGGGCCAGCCGGATCCCGCCCGCCGCCGACACCATCCCGTACGTGCCGGACTACCCCTCGCCCGAGGCGGTGCCGTCGATCCCGGTCGAACCCCGCGACGTGGGCGAGTCCACGTCGGGCGGTGTGCCCGACTGGCTGGCCACCACCGCCGTGGCGTTGCTGTTCGCGGCGGTGCTGGGCGCCGTCGGGTACGTCCTGTGGAACGTGCTCCGGGGCGCGCTGCGGCGCACGACTCGCGCGGTGCCGGTGCGGCGCTCGCGGCGTACCGCGGAGGGGACCGCCCGTGAGGTGGTGGCCGCGCTCGACGCCGGACTCGTCGAACTGGACGACCGCTCCACCGACCCGCGGACCGCTGTGATCGCCTGCTGGGTACGCCTGGAGGAGGCCGCCGAGGACGCGGGTGTGCCCCGGCACACCGGTGACACCCCGACCGACCTGGTCGGCCGGCTGCTGCGCGGCGACCCGGCGGCCGGGATCCCGGCGATCGCCAGTGCCGACGTGCTCGACGGTTTCGCGCACGTCTACCGGGAGGCCCGCTACGCCACGCACCCGGTCGACGAGCACACCCGGGACCAGGCCCGCGCCGCGCTGCGCCGGTTGCGCGGCGAGTTGACCAGCCTGGCGGGGGAGGCGTCGTGAGCACCAGCATCGACGACCTGATGTCGTTCGGCGAGGAGCCCGCCGGGGAGGCCGAGCGTCCGTCCGGTGGCGGCCGGGCGCGCGCGCTGCTGCGGACCGCCGCGGTCACCGCGGCCGTCGTCGTGGTGATCGTGGTCGGGCTGCGCGCGGTCGGCCTGAAGGTGCCGATCTGGATCATCGTGGCCGGGGTGCTCGCCGTGCTCGCCGTACGCCGGGTCACCACCGCGCTCTCACCCCCGCCGCCGCCCCGCGCGGGTGCCCGGGCGCCCGCCGGCGAGGAGCCCGGCACCTGGAACTGGTCCGCCCGGGACGCGCTGCGTACCGCGATCAACGGCTGGGAGCGCCCGCTGGACTGGTCCGCCGACAACCGGGAGCGGTTCACCGAACGCATCCTGCCGCGCCTCGGCGAGCTGGCCGACGAACGGCTGCGTCAACGGCACGGCGTCACCCGTGAGTCCGACCCGGCCCGCGCCCGAGCCCTGCTGGGCGAGCCACTGTGGACGTTCCTCGCCACCCCCGTCCGCCGCACTCCGTCGCCGCGCGACCTCGCGGCGATCGTCGCCGAACTGGAGAAGATCTGATGAACGACGTGGACCGGAGCATGGCTCCCGCCGAGGTGGGCCGGCTCGCCCGGGCCGTGCTGGAGGCGGTCGGCACCGTCGTGGTCGGCAAGCGGGACGCGCTGGAGCTGGTGCTGGCCGGCATCCTCGCCGGTGGTCACGTGCTGCTGGAGGATCTGCCCGGCCTGGGCAAGACGCTGACCGCGCGCTGTTTCGCGCAGGCGCTCGGGCTGGACTTCCGGCGCCTCCAGTTCACCCCGGACCTGCTGCCCGCCGACGTGACCGGCTCGTTCCTCTACGACCAGAGCAGCGGCGACTTCGCCTTCCGGGCCGGGCCGGTGTTCACCAACCTGCTGCTCGCCGACGAGATCAACCGGACGCCGCCGAAGACGCAGTCGGCGCTGCTGGAGGCGATGCAGGAGAAGCAGGTCTCGGTGGAGGGCGTGACCTACCGCCTCGACGAGCCGTTCCACGTGCTCGCCACCGCAAACCCCATCGAGTACGAGGGCACGTACCCGCTGCCGGAGGCGCAGCTCGACCGGTTCCTGCTGCGGGTCTCGTTCGGCTACCCCAGCCACGACGAGGAGTGGGACGTGCTGCGCCGCCGGATCGCCCGCCGCCGCGAGGAGGCGGAGATCAAGCCGGTGGTGGACGCCGCCACGCTGCGCGCCATGCAGGCAGCGCTGGAGGACGTGGTGGTCGAGGACTCGGTCGGCCGCTACATCGTGGCGCTGACCGCCGCCACCCGGGAGCACCCGTCGGTGCTCGTCGGCGCGTCCCCGCGCGGCTCGCTGGCGCTGCTGCTGCTGTCCCGCGTCCGGGCGGTGCTCGCCAACCGGGACTACGTGGTGCCGGAGGACGTCAAGGCGGTGGCGGCGCCCGCGCTGGCGCACCGGATCACGCTGCGGCCGGAGATGTGGCTGCGCCGCGTCGACCCGTCGTTCGTGGTCGGCGAGGTGCTGGAGTCGACGCCCGCCCCGGCCAGCGGCGCGCTGCCCAGCTACGCCGCCGGACGCTGATGGACCGGGCCGACGCGGCGAGCGGCTGGGCGCCCACCTGGGCGCTCGGCCGGGCCGTGCTGCTCACCGGCGTACTGCTCGTGGCGGCAGTCCTGCTCGGCCGCATCGACCTGGTGGTGCTCGCCACGCCGTTCGCGCTCGGGACCGCGTACGCGCTGCGTCGCCGCCCCGCCGGGCTGCCCGAGCTGGAACTCGGCGTGGGGGACACCCACCTGGTCGAGGGCGCGCCGCTGGCCGCCACCGTCGCCGTGGCCAACCCCGACCTGATCGGGTACGACCTGGCTGTGGTCCGGACCCGGATGTCACGCTGGCTTCGGGTGGAGCAGGTCGGCTTCGGCGGCACCGGGCTGGACGTGAGCCGCTCCGGCGGGGCGGACCGCCCGTTCGTCACCTCCGTGCCGCGGGGCAGCGCCGTCGACCTGGAGCTGACCGGCACCGCCCTGCGGTGGGGGCGGCACCCGATCGGCCCGGCCGGGGTGCGGGTCGCCGCCGCCGACGGGCTGCTGGTCTCCCGCGCGGTGATCACCGACCCGATCCGGGCGCGGGTCTATCCGCGTACCGAGCCGTTCGACGCGGTCGAGGCGATGCCCCGGGCCGCCGGGCTGGTCGGCGGGCACCGGTCGCGGCGGCCGGGCGAGGGCGGCGAACTGGCCGGGGTACGCGTGTTCGCACCCGGCGACCGGCTGCGCCGGATCGACTGGCGGGTGTCGCTGCGGGCCCGCCAACTGCACGTCGCCGCCACGCTCTCGGACCGGGACGCCGAGGTGGTGGTGCTGCTGGACGTGCTGGCCGAGGCCGGGCGTTCCGGTGGCGTGAACGGCACCGCGTCGGTGCTGGACACCACCGTGCGGGCCGCCGCCGCGATCGCCGAGCACTACCTGCACCGCGGTGACCGGGTGTCGATGCTGGAGTACGGCCCGGCCGCCCGCCGACTGCGTCCGGCCACCGGGCGGCGGCAGTACCTCACCGTGCTGGAGTGGCTGCTCGACGTGCAGGCCACCACGTCCCCGCACGAGCCGTACGACCAGGTCTTCGGCCCGCAGGTGCTCTCCTCGGACGCGCTCGTGGTGGTCCTCACGCCGCTGCTCGACGAGCGGTCCGCGCAGATGCTGGCCCGGCTGGCCCGGGGTGGCCGGTTCGTGGTGGCGGTGGACACGCTGCCGGCCGAGCTGCCGATGCCGAAGGAACGGGGCTGGGCCGAGGTGGCGTACCGGCTGTGGCGGCTGGACCGGGACACGATGATCGGCCAGCTCCGCGAGCACGGCGTGCCGGTGGTGCGCTGGGCGGGCGCGGGCAGCCTGGACGAGGTGCTGCGCGACGTGGCCCGGCTGGCGACCGCCCCGAAGGCGGGACTGCGGTGAGCGCGAGGAACGCAGCGAAGCGGAGTCCCGCAGTCGCGAACGAAAGGCCGGCTCAGTGACGGACGCCCTGGTCGAGCGGGTGCGGGCGCTGCGGTACGCGGCCGCCCGGGTCAGTCCGCTGCCGCTGCTCGTACGCGGCGGCATCTTCCTCACCGTGCTGGCCGGCTTCCTGCTCGCGTACCCGGTGCAGGCCCTCACCCCGCGCTCGCTGCTGGCCATGACGGTGGCCGCGGTGCTCCCGGCGGCCGGGCCGCGCCGGATCTGGCCGACGTTCACCGCGCTGGTGACAGTCGGCGGCTGGCTGCTGGCCACGCTCGGCTTCGACCGGCCACCGGCGCTGTGGCGGCTGCTCGCCGTGGCGACGCTGCTCTACCTGGCGCACTCGCTCTGCGCGCTGGCCGCGCTGCTGCCCTACGACGGGCTGATCGATCCGGACGTGGTGCTGCGGTGGCTGGGCCGGGTGGGCGGCGTGGTGCTCGCCAGCGCCGTGCTCGGCGTGGTGCTGGCGTGGCTCGGGGGAGTGGGCGGCACGGACGGCTCCCAGGCCGCGACAGTGGCGGGACTGCTGGTGGCGGTGGGACTGAGCGGCTTGCTGGGCTGGCTGCTCCGGCGCAGATGACCCAGCGTTCCGGGGACGTTGCGCAGGTCACACCGGTTGTGCTCCGTCACAGAAGGGGGTCTCGCGCGGGATTACCCGAAGCACCCGGGGAAAGATAGATGACGTGAACCCGAAGCGGATCCTTGTCGTGGGTGCCGGTCACGTGGGCCTGTACGCCGCTCTGCGCCTGTCCAAGAAGCTGAGCAGGCGTGAGGCGGAGGTCATCGTCGTCGACCCGCAGCCGCACATGACGTACCAGCCGTTCCTCCCGGAGGCATCGGCGGGCAACATCTCCCCTCGGCACGCCGTGGTGCCGCTGCGGCGGGAGTTGCGCAAGTGCACCGTGGTGGCGGGCACCGTCACCCGGATCGACCACGACCGCATGACCGCCGTGGTGCAGCCGATCAGCGGCCCGGCCCGGGAGATCCAGTACGACCACGTGGTCGTCGCCCCCGGCTCGGTCTCCCGCACCCTGCCGATCCCCGGCCTGCACGAGAACGGCATCGGGTTCAAGACCATCGGCGAGGCCATCTTCCTGCGCAACCACGTGCTGGACCGGCTCGACGTGGCGGCCTCCACCACCGACCCGGCGGTCCGCAGCCGTGCGCTGACGTTCGTCTTCGTGGGCGGCGGCTACGCCGGCATCGAGGCGCTCGCCGAGATGGAGGACATGGCCCGGGACGCGCTGCGCTACTACCCGGAGCTGAAGCCGGAGGACATGCGCTGGGTGCTCGTCGAGGCGACCCAGCGGGTGCTGCCCGAGGTCGACCGGGACATGGGCGCCTACACGGTGCAGCAGCTGATGAAGCGGGACATGGACATCCGCCTGGACACCCGGCTGGAGTCCTGCGTCGACGGTGTGGTGAAGCTCTCCGACGGCGACAGCTTCCCGTCCGACACCATCGTCTGGACCGCCGGTGTGAAGCCGTCGCCGATGCTGGACGCGACGGACTTCCCGCGTGACGAGCGCCGCCGGGTCACCTGCCGGCCGACGCTGCAGATCGTGGACGGCGACCGGGTGGTCGAGGGCGCGTGGAGCGCCGGTGACTGCGCCGCCGTACCGGACCTGACCAAGGAGCCGGGCAACTTCTGCTCCCCGAGCGCCCAGCACGCGGTGCGGCAGGCGGCGCGGATGGCCGACAACATCGCGAACGTGATCCGCGGGCGCGAGCCGGTCGACTACAAGCACAAGCACGCCGGCAGCGTGGCGAGCCTCGGCCTGCACAAGGGCGTGGCGCAGGTCTACGGCATCAAGATGACCGGCTGGCCGGCGTGGTTCATGCACCGGACGTACCACATGTCGCGGATCCCCTCGTTCAACCGCAAGGTGCGCGTGGTGGTCGACTGGACGCTGGCGTTCTTCCTCAAGCGTGAGGTGGTCGCGCTGGGCCAGCTGCACGACCCGCGCGAGGAGTTCGCCGAGGCGTCCGCCCCGCCGGTCGCCGCGCGCGTCTGACGCGTTTCGGGTAAGGGCCCTTTCCGTACGGGAGGGGCCCTTCGCCGTGTCCGGGTTCAGAAGCGCCAGGTCCAGGCGTCGGCGAGCCGCGTACCCGGCCGCCCGAACAGCTGCTCCACGCTTCGGCGCAGCATCTCCGCGTGCGGCGTGTCGTCCGTCACCGCGACGCACGAGGCGTGCCAGAACTCGACGTCCCGCGCGGCCTGGCGGCGTTGCCGGTCACCGATCGCGGGCACCACGCCCCGGCGGGCCACGTCGGCGAGCAGCGCCGAGGTGGGACGCTGCCAGGTGCCCATGGTGGCCGAGCCGTGCGGGCCGTACGGGCCGATGAAGAAGCCCTCCGGCATGGCGAACGCGACGCCGGTGGCGGTGGCCCAGCGCATCGGCCAGGGATCCTGCGGGGTGGCGGTGGGCACCGGCACCAGCACCCCGCCGGGGTGTACGCACTTCCGCCAGTGGCCGCCGGTGACGAACTCGGGCAGCGGCGGCCGGTCCATCGTGGGCAGCGGCGTGGGAAGGACACTGAGCAGCGCCGCGCCGACCGCGAACGGGACGACCCGGCGGGCCCGCCCGGATTCGCCGAGTGCCCGGTGCACGGCGAGGGTGAGCACGGTGCCGGCGAGCGGCAGCACCGCCAGCGCGAAACGCATCGGCAGCGCGCCGTCCACCACCGGCAGCTCGGCCAGCAGCGCGTACGGGCCGGGAATCCCGGTCCGCTCGCCGCCCGCCACCACCTCCGGGCCGAGCGCGAGCGCGGCCATCGTCAGCGCCCCGGCCACGAGCGCCACCACCGGGGCCCGCCGCCCCAGCCAGACCGCGCAGGCGGCGGCGACCAGCAGCAACGGCCAGCCCAGGAACGTGGTGAACTCGGCCGGGCCGGTGGTGAGCCGTACCGCCTCCGGGCTGCCGAACACCGTCAGCGCGGACAGGCGGGTCCAGCCGATCAGGTCGGCGGAGAAGTAGGCGGGCGGGAACATGCCGTCCGCGACGCCCTGCGGGCCGGCGAACTGCACCCACAGCGGATACGCCAGCACCGGCAGCGCCAGCCCGGCGGCGACGAGCAGACCACCGGCGAACCCGGAGCCGGCCCGGCGCAGCAGATCCCGGTCGGCCAGCCCGTACGCGACGGCGGTCACCGCCAGGGTGAGCGCGGCGAGGAACAGCACCTCCTCGCCGACGAAGACCTGCACGGTGACGACCGCGGCGAGCCCGGCCGCGGAGGAGGCCATGCGGCGGCGGTTCGGACCGTCCGGGCGACCGGCCGGGTCGGCGGCGCGCAGCAGCCGGACCACGAGCCAGACCAGCACCGGGACCAGCCACTGCGCGGTCATGTGCAGGTGGCCGTTGCTCTGCGAGACCATGCCCGGCCCGAAGCCGCAGAGCGCCGCGCCGAGCGCGGCAGCGAGCCGGCGGGCCCGCAGGACGCGGGTGAACAGCAGGTACCAGGCGAGCGCCGTACCGGCCATGTTCACGGCGACGAGCAGCGCGAACGTGACAGGCGCCCCGAACGCCAGCGTGACCGGGGCGAGCAGCACGCCGAGCGCCACGACCGAGGTGTTCGCCATCAGGTTGACCCCGTCCGGCGCGTTCAACCGGCCGGTGACCAGGCTCAGCTCGCCGCGCAGGGCACGCGCGTCCAGCGCCAGGAACCACTCGTACAGCGTCTGGTCCGCCGGGTTGAGGGCGAGTGCGCGCGTGCCCGGCGCCGGCCAGAGGCCGTGGGTGAGCCAGGCGGCGAGCGCGACGAACGCCAGCCCCACGAGCAGGTCCGCGCGGTGCCGGCGGACGGCGGCCGTCACCCGCCGCGCGACCCCCGCCGGACCGGCCGCCCGGCGGTGATCGGGCCGGAGGGCCGGGCGGGCGGCGCTGGTCACGGCCTCGACCATAACGGCCGCACCCGCCGGGGTACGCCGCGTCGCGGCCGAGCCGCTACGGTGAGATCTGCACCGCCGCGTGTCGACGCGCCGGTGTCACCCGCCCGGGTGGTGGAACGGCAGACACGGCCGCCTTAAAAGCGGCTGCCGCAAGGCGTGCGGGTTCGACCCCCGCCCCGGGCACGTCAACTCTCAGCTTTCCCACAGCTAGCCGTAGCGCGCGCGATTGCGCCCACGTCTACCCTGGAGTAGCACGTCTTTCGTGCGATCGACCCCCTGAGGGAGGCCTGAGAAGTGAAGACCTCGAACCCGGTGCTCGCCCGGCTCGGCCAGGCGGCAGAGCGTGAGCGGGCGGCCGGGTACGCCCAGCCCGGGCCGTACGGTCAGCCCGGATACCCCCAGCAGTACCCGCAGCAGCAGTACCCCCAGCAGCCCTACGCCCAGCCCTACCCGGGCGGCTACGGCCAGCCGGTGGCCCCGCCCACCGTGACCCCGATGACCCTCGACGACGTGGTCGTCAAGACGGTCCTCATGCTCGCCATCCTCGGCGCCTCGGCCGCGGCGGCCTGGGTACTCGTGCCGGACTCGCTCGTCGGCGTCGCGTGGATCGGCGCCGCGGTCGTCGGCCTGGTGCTCGGCCTGATCATCTCGTTCTCGCGGATGGCCAACCCGGCGCTCGTCGTGGCGTACTCGGTCATCGAGGGCGTCTTCGTCGGCATGGTCAGCAAGGCGTTCGAGTCGCTCTACGACGGCATCGTGCTCCAGGCGGTCGTGGCCACGTTCGGCGTCTTCTTCCTGATGGCGATGATCTACAAGGCGCGGATCATCCGGGCCACGCCGAAGTTCGCCCGGATCATGGTGGCGATCATGGCCGGCCTGTTCGGCGTGATGCTGGTCAACCTGGTGCTGGCGCTGTTCGGCGTCAACACCGGCCTGCGTGACGGCAGCCCGCTCGCGATCGGCTTCAGCCTGGTCTGCATCGTGGTGGCGTCGCTGAGCTTCGTGCTCAACTTCGCCGACATCGAGGAGGGGGTCCGGATGGGCCTCCCGCAGCGCTACTCCTGGACCGCCGCCTTCGGCATCGTGGTCGGCCTGGTCTGGCTCTACATCGAGATCCTGCGGCTGCTCAGCTACTTCCAGGGCGACGACTGACATCACGCCCTCCCCGACGACGCCCGCCTGCCGCATCCGCGGCGGCGGGCGTCGCCGTTTCCCCGTCCCCGCCGGGCCGCCCGGGGCAGAGTGGGATCCGGGTACGTGGGCGGGAGGTGGTCACGGTGCGCAGTGCCAACCCGGTGCTGGACCGGCTGGACGACGTCGGCCGCGCCGAGCGGCAGGTGCTCGGGGTCGGTACCGCCGACACGATGACGGTGGCCGACGTGGTCAGCCGGACCGTGGGTCTGCTGCTGGTCACCGGTGTCACGGCGGCGGTGTCCTGGGTGGTGGTGCCGCAGGCCGCGTGGATCTCCGCCGCGCTCGCCGGGAGCGCGCTGGCCAGCCTGGCCCTGGTGCTCGTCATCTCGCTGAAGCAGATCACCAGCCCGCCGGTCATCGTCGGGTACGCCGTTCTGCAAGGGCTGCTTCTCGGGGTGGCCAGCCGCGCCTTCGAACTGGTCTATCCGGGCATCGTGGCGCAGGCGGTGGTCGGCACGTTCGGCGTCTTCCTCGGCATGGCCGTGCTCTACCGGGCCCGGCTGGTCCGCGCCACCCCGCGCCTGGCCCGGCTGGTCATCGGCATGCTCGTCGGGATCGTGGCGATCGGCCTGGTCAACCTGTTCGCGTACCTGTTCACCGGGCGGCAGGGGGTGGTGGTCTACAGCCTCAGTGACCGGGTGGGCTGGTTGCCGTACCTGTTCTCGGTGGTGGCGATCATCGCGGGTGCGCTCAGCTTCATCCTCGACTTCGACCTGGTCGAGCGGTCGGCCGCGAACCGGCTGCCCCGCCGCTACGCGTGGTACTGCGCCTTCGGTCTGCTGGTCGGGCTGATCTTCCTGTACTGGCAGATCCTCCGCCTGCTCAGCTACGTACGACGCTGACGCCGGCTGAACATGCTCCGGCCGGGTGTCGCCGTAGACTCGGCGGCGATGAGCGCAGCGGAACTGGACCGGGCGGTGACCCTGCTGGTCCGACAGGTCGGGCACTGGCAGCAGCCGCGCTGGTCGGCCAAGGCGGACGGCGGGAACGTGTCCCGGGCCGACCTGGTGCACAAGCTGGTCCAGGAGATCGCCAACCTGGCCGCCGACGCGGCCGGTGAGCCGCGCCGCGACGTGCCCCGCCTCCCCAGCGACCTGGCCCTGCCCGACCAGCTCCGCGTGGTAGCCGCCGATCTGACCCTCGCCGCGCCCCCGGACCAGGTCCTGGCCACCGCCACCGACGCGGTGACCCGAACCCGCACCGCCCTCTGACAGTGATGATGTGGGAGCGGGTCACCCGGCCGGTCTGACTCACCCTCTGACTGACCGTGGTGTCTTCTAGGGGATTCGTCGGCTTG